>NZ_JAAAHR010000027.1:0-76098 GCF_009908215.1 Nonomuraea sp. K271
CCGCCCAGCCCCGTGTCCACCCCGCCCCGCGGAGCACCGTCATCGTCGTCGGCGGTCGTGAGGGAAACGGTGGGGACGGCCGCCGCCTGGGCGGGGACGGTCAGGGAGATCGTGCCGGCGCCGAGCCCGAGGGTGAGCGCGGTCGCGAGCAGGGCTCGCCGCAATTCCTGTGCCATGTGGATGCCTCCCGATGTGCTCGCCGCGGTCCGTCCGCGGCCTGCCTTCAGGCTCGGCGCCGCCGGTTGGACCACCATGAGCACGAGATGAAAGGGTTCTCACCCCGTCGGCGGGCCAGGTGGTTCGCGTCAGAAGGCGCCCTGGCGTGAAAGAGTTTCCTCACGTCCGACGATTGCTTGGGAGGCATGGGTGGCTGACGAGTTCGACGTCGTCGTGATCGGCGCCGGTCCCACTGGGGAGAACGTCGTGGACCGGGCCGTGCGCGGCGGTCTGACGGCCGCGGTCGTCGAGGAGCGGCTGGCCGGCGGCGAGTGCTCCTACTGGGCGTGCGTGCCGAGCAAGGCGCTGCTGCGGCCGGTCGATCTGGCGGGTGAGGTGGCGCGCGTTCCCGGGTTGGAGCTCGCGCCCATCGACGTGGCCGCGGTGCTGGCCCGCCGTGACGAGGCTGTAGGCCATTTCGACGACTCCGGACAGGTGGGGTGGATCGAGAGCGTGCCGGCCGAGTTCGTACGCGGGCGCGGCAGGCTCGACGGTCCCCGGCGGGTGCGCGTGGCCCTGGCGGACGGCGGCGAGCGGGTGCTGACGGCCCGGCATGCCGTGGTCGTGGCGACGGGCAGTTCGCCGGTCGTGCCTCCCGTCCCCGGGCTGGCCGAGGCGGCTCCGTGGACAAGCCACGAGGTGACGGAGACCAGCGTGGTCCCCGAGCGGCTGGTGGTGCTCGGCGGCGGCGTCGTGGCGTGCGAGATGGCGCAGGCCATGCACGGGCTCGGCGCGCGTCAGACCACGCTGGTGGTGCGCGGCGACGGGCTGCTGAGCAGGATGGAGCCGTTCGCCGGCGACCTGCTCGCCCGCTCGTTCGCGGAGGCGGGCATCGAGGTGCGCACCGGCATCCAGGTCAGCCGGGTGGAGCGGCCGGAGCCCGGCGGGAAGGTGACGGTGCACCTGCCGGAGGGGCCACCGTTGGAGGCCGACGAGGTGCTGGTGGCCACGGGGCGCCGGCCCGCCACCCGCGACGTGGGGCTCGGCACGGTGGGCCTGCCCGACGACGTTCCGATCGAGGTGGACGACAGCATGCGGGCGACCGGGGTCTCCGACGGCTGGCTGTACGCCGTGGGCGACGTCAACGGGCGGGCGCTGCTCACGCATATGGGCAAATATCAGGCCAGGGTGTGCGGCGACGTGATTGCCGCGCGGGCTGGCGGTGACGAGTTGCCCGCGATGCGCGACGTGGCGGGCGGTTACGGCGCCCCTCAGGTGGTGTTCACGGACCCCCAGATCTGCGCGGTGGGCCGTACGGAGGCGGTGGCCCGCGCGGACGGGTTCCGGGTGCGGGCCGTCGACTACGACATGGGCGCGGTCACGGGCGCCTACCTCCTGGGCGACGGCTACCGCGGCCAGGCCAGGGCCGTCGTCGACGAGGACAGGAAAGTGCTGCTGGGCGTCACGTTCGCCGGGCCGGGGGCGGCCGAGTTGCTGCACGCCGCCACGATCGCGGTCACCGGCGAGGTGCCGCTCGACCGCCTGTGGCACGCGGTGCCGTCATTCCCGACGGTCAGCGAGGTGTGGTTGCGGCTGCTGGAGACGTACGGACTCTGAGGCGCGGGGCGGCTCGCCGTACGTGAGCCCGTCTCGCTCAGCCTCGCCTGTCGCGGCCGGAGCCCCTGAGGACCACGCGCGGCGGAGCCCGTCCTGACGACTCGTCACCCGCCCGCACCATCAGCTCGGCCACGACCTGCTCGACGCTGTCGGCCAGTTCCACGTGGGAGAGCAGGTCCGTCAGGCGCAGCACCGACAGCAGGTGGTGGTCCGGCTGGACGAGGATGATCTCGCCACCGCTGCGCTCCTCCTCCATGCGCTGCATCGCCATCGCCAGTACCCCGATGACCGACGAGTCGTAGAAGTCCAGGTCGTGCAGGTCGAACACGAGCACGGGGCCCGCGGACCAGTCCCACACGGACGTGATGCACGTGCTGAGCCTGACCCTGCCGTCATGGTCGAGCTCGCCGCTTGCGCGTATGACCGTGCAGTGCACGTATCGGGTGGCTTCGATTCGCAATCCGCGCTCGGTCATCCATACAGACTGCCCTCAGCACGGCGTTCTCACGGATGATGTCGGATTTCGCTGGTACGGCTAGTGCGAGGTGCCCGACTCCAGGGTGGCCTGCGCGCCCCGGCCGGAGGCGACGAAGACCAGCAGCGGGGAGGTCGTCGGACTGGACAGCTCCAGCTCCGTCACGTTGCCGCAGGCCCGCTGCTCGAACTCCACGGCCTCGCCGTCCCTGACGTTGAGCACCCGCTCCACCCTGGGGCCCGCCGTGCCGAGGAGTTTCTTGGTGGCGTGCCGCAGCCAGCGCAGTTCGCTGTTGACCCGGCGCCACGACGCGGGGATGAGGCTGGCCGTCTCCGCCTTGGTGCCGAGCCTCAGCGTGACGCGGCCGGTCGCGCCGAAGGTGTCCTTCAGCACGGGGTTGACCACGAACATGCCGGCCCGCAGCACGCGTACGCCCTGCCGGTTGAGGTTGGCGAGACCGCCGGCGCTGATCAGCGTGGACAGCTCGCAGCGGGAGCCGTCGAGCGTGTCAGGGTCGAAGTCCACCTCGGGCGGCTCGTCGAGCACGACCTTGTCGAGGCGCACGCCGGCCACCCCGTCGGGGGCGATGCGCTTGGAGACGATGCGGCGCACCTCCTCGCCGATGCCGTCGCCCTCCATGATGTCGAGCGCCTCGATGCAGACGAGGCCGTCGTCGGGGATCTCCTCGGCCGCGAGGTCGAAGGCGACCTTGGCGTGCGAGCGCCGGCCTTTCAGCAGGACGCACTGGCGCAGCCGGCCCTGGGAGCGGATCTGTACGAGCCGCGTCAGCGGGCCGCCCGGCGCGGGTTTGCCGGTGTGCCAGCCGCTCACGGACCGGTCGTCGGCGGACAGCGTCAGCAGCACCCGCAGCGGGCGCCCCTGTGCGGCGACCTTGAACCCGGCCAGTCCGGAGGTCTCGAATCTGCCGACGATGTGGCTGCCCCTGTGCAGCCGGTCGGTCACCTGAAGGGAGGGGACCTGCCCGCTGAGCAGGTGCACGGGCGGTATGGCGGGCAGGATCACCTGGTCGAGGTCGGTGTCGGATCCTGTGCTGCCGGTCATCGGATGCTCCTCTCGGGGGTGATGGTGGTGGCCAGCGCTGCCGGGTCGTTGAAGTCGAATCGGGTGAGCACGGGCTCGCGCCGCTCCCACATGCGGGCTACGGCTCGGTAGAGGGGGTCGCCGTCGCGTTCGACGTGCCGGAGGTTGACGGCGACCGCACGCGCGTGGTCCTCCGCTCCGTGTTGCCAGTGCGGCAGGAGGTGGGTGGGGACGTCGGCGCCGCAGCGGCGCAGCCAGAGCCACAGGCGGGCGCGCTCGCGCTGCTCGGGGCCGAGGAACGACTCGCCCTTGGCGTGCCTGCCGATGGCCTCCTCCAGCAGGGCGCGGTGGCCGTCGGGCGAACGGGCCAGGTACGTGGCGCCGCAGGCGCTGCCCTCCGACCAGCCGGCCTGGATGACGGGGATGCCGAAGGCGGGCAGGTCGCTGTCCCTGAAGGTGACGCCCACGTCCGTCACGCTCCACAGGATGTTGGTGGACAGGGCGCCGGTGACGCACTTCACCCGGGAGTGACCGTTGGCGACGGGGTCGAGGAACAGCCAGTTCGCGGACTCATCGGACGCGGCGAACTCCGCCGTCGCGTCGTACAGTTCGGTGTCCTGCCCCGGGGTGTGGCCGAACACGGCGATCGTCGGCCGGTCGGCGTCGATGCCGAGGCGGGCGCAGCCGTAATAGCGCAGCTGGCGGCGTTCGGTGTCCGTACGGAGCTGGTATCCGGTCTTGGCCCGCCAGGCGACCCGTTCCGCGCCTGGCCTGATCGTGTCCCTGTGCGGCCACACGTGCCGTTCGAAGAACGCGCCGACCCTGGCGGGCAGCTCGTCGAAGAAGGAGCATGGGCCCTGGTCGGGGAACATGGTGTACGCCTTCACCGACCCGGTGCCGTGGACGTGCACGACGGGGACGTCCCTGGGCACCGCGCGGTCGGCGCAGCCGGTGACAAGCGCGACGGGCGGCAGCCGCGGCTGGACGTCGTCCGCGGCGCCGAACGCCTCGGCGAGGCCCCGCCACTCGGGGCCGGTCAGCACGACCAGCCGCGCCGCGAGCAGGTCGCACACGGCCCTGGCGACGAGCAGCGTGCGCGTCACGCTCCTGATGTCGTCGTCGTACGCCTCCGCCACGACGCAGCCGTCACCGCTGGGAGCGTCTCCCCAATATGATCTGGCGGCCGAGAGCAGACGGTCGAAGTCCGCGCCATCTCCGACACCACGCATAAGACCCTCCACCAAGGCCAGCAGGAAACGCCCTGGCCGACGTTGCCAGACGGGTGGCGGGGGACCCGCCAGACAACACGCTTCTTTGCCCTCGGCTGGTGGAAATCGGCCGATCGCGAGGAGAAAGATCGCCACAGCCCGCACAGGGGGCTCATGCAGCACGAACGTCGGATATGCCTATGAAAACGGGAAAACCAGCTCTCCAGCGCGAACTAACTCTCGCCCCACGGGGTCCAAGGTTTTACATGGAACAGGTCATGGCTGGGTTTAGGATGCACCCGAATGCCAAGAGGGGGAGGTATTGCCAGCATGTCCCGTATGTCGAGTATCGCGCGCCTGACCGGTGCGGCGGTCGCTGCAGGCGTGGTGACCGCGGCCATCGCGCTGCCCGCGGTGGGAGGCACGGGCGCGATGTTCGTCTCGGCATCGGAAGAGCTCGGCATCAAACCTGAGGAGCTCAAGGAGCCCCCGCTCGCCGAGAAGACGACGGTGCTCGACGCCAAGGGCAACCAGATCGCGCAGTTCTACGAGGAATACCGGGAGAACGTCAAGCTCGCCGACGTAGCCGAGATCATGAAGACGGCCGTCATCTCGATCGAGGACTTCCGCTTCTACGAGCACGGCGCGATCGACATCGAGGGCACCATCCGGGCCCTGGCCAAGAACCTCAGCTCGGGCGGCATCGCCCAGGGCGGCTCGTCCATCACCCAGCAGTACGTCAAGCAGGTGCTGCTCAACTCGGCCACCACCACGAAGGAGAAGAACGCGGCGCTGGAGGCCAGCTACGCCCGCAAGCTCAGGGAGCTGCGATACGCGATGGCGGTCGAGGAGAAGTACACCAAGGACCAGATCCTCGAGAAGTACCTCAACATCGCCTACTTCGGGGCCGGTGCCTACGGCGTCGAGGCGGCCGCCAAACGTTTCTTCGGGGTCGACGCCGGCAGCCTGAACCTGGTGCAGTCCGCGACCCTGGCCGGCGCCGTGCAGGACCCCAACGCGACCGACCCCAACCTCGGCAGGGAGCAGCGCCAGCGGCTGCTGCACCGGCGCAACGTGGTGCTCGACAGAATGGCCGAGCTGGGCAAGATCACGCCCGAGCAGGCCAAGGAGGCCAAGACCGAGAAGCTCGGCTTCGACAAGGGCCAGCCCCTGCCCGGCGGCTGCGGGGCCAGCGAATACCCGTACTTCTGCATGTACGTGCGCAACGAGATCCTCAGCAACAAGATCTTCGGCGCGACGAAGAAGGCCAGGACCCAGTTCCTCAACCGGGGCGGCCTGACCATCCAGACCACGCTCGACCCGAGGATGCAGAAGGCCGCCGACCGGGCCATCAGGAGGCACGTCTTCGCCTCGGACAAGGCGGTCGCCTCCGAAGCCCTGGTGGAGCCGGGCACGGGCGCGATCAAGGCCATGGCCGCCAGCCGCAAGTACGGCAACAACAAGCGCAAGAACGAGATGTCGTACAACGTGGTCGCCAACGCGCTGCACGGCGGCGGCACCGGCTTCCAGGCGGGCTCGACGTTCAAGGTCTTCACGCTGCTCACCGCGCTCAAGGAGGGCATGAAGATCAACGACGGGGTGAGCACCGGCAGCGGTTACCGCGCGCCCTCCTACTCCGCGTTCAAGAACTGCAAGGGCGAGAACATCGGCGACCCCAGTCACACCGTCACCAACGCCGAGGGGGGCGGCGGCGGCTTCAAGTCGCTGGCCACCGGCACCTGGGGCTCGGTGAACACCTTCTTCGTGGCGCTGGAGCAGAAGGTCGGGCTGTGCGACACGATCAAGACGGCCAAGTCGCTGGGCATCGAACGCTCCGACGGGCTGCCGCTGACGGAGTTCGAGACGTTCACCCTCGGCACCAACGAGATGGACCCGGTGACCGTGGCCACCGCCTACGCGGCGATCGGCGCCAGGGGCAAGTACTGCAAGCCCATGGCCATCACGAAGATCACCGACCGCTACGGCAAGGTGAAGACGTACAAGCCCGACTGTAAGCAGGCCTTCGATGCCGAGGTCGCGGACGCCGCGTCGTACATCCTGGAGGGCGTCTTCACCAAGGGCACGATGCGCGGCGTCGGCGGCATCGGCCGTCCCGCGGGCGGAAAGACCGGCACCACGGACGACCAGGCAGCCGCCTGGTTCGCCGGGTACACCCCGGATCTGGCGGGGGCGGTCAGCATCGGCGACACGCGCGGCGCGCAGCAGCACAAGCTCAACGGCGTCACCATCGGTGGCCGCTACTACAGCTCGGTCTTCGGCGCTTCGATCCCGGGACCGATCTGGAAGGACACCATGATCGGAGCGCTGAAGGGCGTGCCGGAGACCGACTTCCACCCGATGAACACCTCCCGCTTCGGCGGCTGCGGCGGGAGCTGCCAGCCCGTGCAGCCCGACCGGTCGGAGTCCGACGATGACGGCGAGGCCGACGCCGAGCTTGAGGACGCGGACGTGGACCTCGGGTGACACGAACGGAAACCCGGAAATGCGGAATGGGTCCAGCGAAATGGCAGGGCCTGCGGCGTTCCGCGAACCGTTGAACTGAGGGAATGGGAGTGCGTCCGTACAGCAGGACGCACTCCTTGCAAAGGCCCTATTAACAACGGCGAAACATTGGTAACGTGGGAGCGCTCCCAGGGATCTTTCCGCGAGGTGCTCCATGACCGAGCAGCCCACACTGGCACAAGTGGCGGCCGCTGCAGGGGTTTCCCCCGCGACCGCATCACGAGTCCTCACCGGCTCGGTGCGGGTCAGCACTTCGACCCGCCGCCAAGTCTACGACGCCGTATCCCGAATGGGCTACGTACGGCAACGCGCACCACGGGGAACTGCTGCGAAAACCATGGCCGACGGGGTCACGGCGGTGATCTGTGACCACCTGCCCCGCCTTTTCTCCGAACCCTATTACGCCAGACTTCTCTCGGCGGCCGGCAGCGTGATCACCGAACACGGCACCCACCTCATGGTGACCACCGTCCCGCCCACGTCGTCCACGCTGCCCGCCCTGTCGGGCGCGGTGCTCATCGTGGGCGCGAGAGAGCGCCACCCGCTGGCGATCAAGTTATCGACCGCGGGCATCCCGGTGTGCAACATCGGCCGCCCGCCCCACGACCTCAAACTCCCCTACGTCGACGTCGACAACCTCGACGGCGGCCGCCAGGCGGCGGAGCACTTCCTGCTGGCCGGCCGCCGCAACGTCGCCGCCATCGGCGGCCCGCCCTCGTTACCCGCCGCGCGTGACCGATTGGACGGCCTGGTACGCACCCTCCAGGCGGCGGGCGCACCCGACGTGCCCGTGGCCTACGGCGACTTCACCGCCGCGTCCGGCACCCACGCCATGCAGTGGTTGTTACGCCACGCTCCCGGGCTCGACGCCGTCTTCGTCGCCTCCGACCTGATGGCGGCGGGAGCGATCCAGGCGCTGCGCAGGGCGGGGCGCAGGGTGCCGACCGACGTGGCGGTCATCGGGTTCGACGACGCCCCCGTCGCCAAGCACACCGTTCCCACGCTGACCACCGTCCGCCAGCCCGTCGAGGAGCTCGCCACGGTCGCCACCCGGCTACTCCTGACGGGGGCCACGGGCATCGACCCCGTTCTCCCCACGGAACTGGTCGTCCGTGAGTCGGCTTGAGCCTGGGGATGTGCTGGCCCGCCGGTATCTGCTGCTGGATCCGCTGGCCCGCGGGGGCATGTCGGTCATCTGGCGTGCCTTCGACCAGTCCCTCCACCGGATGGTCGCGGTCAAGGTGCTCACTTCGTCGCTCCACGCCGACCACGGCGAGCGCGTCAGCGTACGCAGCGAGGCACGCGCCGCGGCCAGGTTCTTCCACCCCGACTCGATCGCGATCTACGACTACGGCGAGACCGTCACCACGGGCGGCGGGGTCGCGGCCTTCGTGGTGATGCCGCTGCTCGACGGCACGCCGCTGGGCGAGCGCGTCGAGCAGGGCCCGCTGCCGTGGACCGAGGCCGCGGCCATCGCGCTACGGCTGGCCAGGGTGCTGATGGCCGGGCACGCCCGCGGCCTGGTCCACAGGGATGTCACGGCCGAGAACGTGCTGCTCACCGCCGACGGCCCCAAACTGCTCGACTTCGGCATCGCGGCCTGGGCGGGCGACCCCGACGACGACCGCGGCACCCCGCCCTACGTCGCCCCAGAGCGGCTGCAGGGCGCTCCCACCCATCCCGCGGTCGACGTGTACGCCCTGGGCGTGTTGCTGCACACCATGCTCACCGGGCGGACCCCGTACCCGGAGACGACGTGGGAGGAGATCGAGGCGGCCAGGAGGACGGCGCCGCCGCCCCGGGTGCCCGGCGTGCCCTACGCCGTCGCCACGCTGTGCCAGCGCTGCCTGGCGCACCGGCCGGAGGAGCGGCCGGCCGCGGCGGAGATCGTCTCGGCGCTGACCGCCGCGCTCGGCGCGGCCACCCTGGGCCGGCATGTCAGGCGCGCGCTCACGGTCGCGGGCTCCGCGACGGTCGCGCTGTCGCTCCTGCTCTGGTTCCAGCACTCGGAGCTACGGTCACCGCAGCATGCCGCGCCGCCACGGCCGTCGCCCACCTCCGCGCTGGTCGAGAGCTCGCCGGCCACGGCGATCACCGTCGAGCAGGCGGTGGCCGGCTTCAGGACCACGCTGGAGGACAGGACGCCGTGCGGAGCGACGGACGCCGACGTCGTGCTCGACCTCAACCAGGTGCTGAACGCTCTCGTCGCGCCGCACGGCCCCGCGGCGTCGGGCGGGACCCAGCGCCTGCGCGTCAAGCTCTCCGACCGCATGCGGGAGGGCCGGCTGGCGCCTGCCTGCCTGAGCGAGCTGGAGGCCAGGCTCGACGACATCGAGGCCGCCCTCGGCGCGAATTGATGAGGGGTACGGCAGCACCAGCCGTACCCCTCCTACGCGCGGCCGCGCCCCTCGCAAAGCACGGCCGCGCGAGCGCGTGCCTCATGCTCCCGCATTTCTGGCAGTGTACTGGGAGCGCTCCCAGCCTGCACTATTCCGGCACGCCTGATTACGGCGGGCACATCACGCCGAGGCCCGTGACCAGGATCGGTTGAAAGTTTCACGGCGCGTTGTCGGCCCGGCCTCGCCCGTGGTTCAATGCGCTGGCCGGGCGGGCTGGTCATGGGCAGGTTCTCCTCTGTCGTCAGCACAAGGGAATCCCCCCATGAAATGGTTCAAGTCGGCGGCGATCACCGCCGTCATGGTTCTCATCACGAGTGTCCTGATGGTGCCCTCACCGGCACAGGCCCACGGCGTGACCATGTTCCCCGGCAGCCGCACGTTCCTGTGCTGGCAGGACGGCCTGCGGGACAACGGCCAGATCCAGCCCTACAACCCCGCCTGCGCCGACGCGGTCGCGCAGAGCGGAACGACCCCTCTGTACAACTGGTTCGCCGTGCTGCGCTCCGACGGCGCGGGACGGACCAGCGGATTCATCCCCGACGGGCAGATCTGCAGCGGCGGCACCGGCGGGCCCTACGACTTCTCCGCCTACAACGCGGTCCGTTCCGACTGGCCGCTCACCCACTTGACCGCGGGCGCCGACATCCAGATGCGGCACAGCAACTGGGCCGAGCACCCCGGCGACTTCAACTACTACATCACCAAGAACGGCTGGAACCCGAACGGCCCGCTCAAGTGGTCCGACCTGGAGCCGTTCGGCAGCGTCACCGACCCGCCCAAGAACGGCGGCCCCGGCGGGCTCGGCTACTACTACTGGAACGCCCAGCTCCCGTCCGGCAAGAGCGGGCGGCACATCATCTTCACCCACTGGATCCGCTCCGACAGCAACGAGAACTTCTACAGCTGCTCCGACGTCGTCTTCGACGGCGGCAACGGCGAAGTGACCGGAGTCGGCCCCGGCGGCGGCACGCCGGGCCCCGATCCCGACCCCACGGTCACGCCGACCGACCCGCCTCCCGGTGACAGCGGCTGCACCGCGACGTGGAAGGCCACCGACAACGGCTGGGCCGGCCACTTCCAGGGCGAGGTGACCGTGCGCAACACGGGCGACAGCGCGCTGAACGGCTGGACGGTCTCCTGGACCTACAGCGGCGGCCAGGCCTTCGACGGCACACCGTGGAACGGCGTCCTGTCCGGGCAACCACCCAACGTGACCGTCAAGAACGCCACCTACAACGGTCAGCTGGCGCCGGACGCGACCACCTCGTTCGGCTTCAACGCGACCGGCTCCATCCCCAACCCCGCACCCACCCTGACCTGCACCAGTCCGTGATCAGAACGCGTCGCGGGCTTGTCGCGGCGACCGTCACCCTGGCCGGCCTGACCCTGGCCGGGGTGATGTTCCTCGCGGGCAGGCAGCCCTCCGCCCAGCTGAACGACGAGCTCGCCGCGCAGGTGACCATGATCCTGGAACAGGCCTCGGCCGGCGAGCACCACGCACACGGCCACCACTTCGAGTCGAACGTCGTGTGCGCCGTGGAGCCCTTCGGGACCGAACCGGCGAACGCGTCCTCCCTCGTCGAGGTGAAGTGGGTCTACGCCCGCCATTTGTGCGCCATCACCGGCGAGAGCAGCGAGTGGTCGGTCTCCGTACGCGCCTCGGGGCCCATCGCCGTACGCCTCGGCATCCCGCCCATGGTCAAGGTGCCCGAGGCGGGGGTGGGTTACCCGGAGCGGGTCAGGCGGCTCATCCCCCCGCGCTACCACGAGGAGGCGTTCGCGGGCTTCTCCGGCGACGCCGCCATCGAGGCGGCGAAGGAACGCTTCGCGCAGGCCGACTCTGCCAGGTGACGGAACACGAACGGACGCGGCGCCGACTGGAGGTATCGGGCCGCGTCCGTCCCATCCGGGCGGGATGTGTCACAAGGCAGGAATGGTGCTTAGCCTCACCTCCTCATACGCAGCCGGGGGCCGACGGGTTCGACCCGGGGTCAGATGGCGCAGGCGCGGCAGACGCCGCTCATGCGGGAGTGCAGCTGATCGGATCCGGTGTGGCGGCGGTTCCGCTCGCGACGAAGCCGAACGTGGCCGAGGCACCGGGGGCGAGCGAGCCGTTCCACGCCTCGTTCGCGACGGTGACGGCCGAGCCGGAGACGGTGTGCCTGCCGCCCCAGAGCTGGGTGATCGAGCCCTGCGACGTCCAGGCGACCCGCCAGCCGCCGATCGCCTCCGTGCCGCCGTTGCGCACCGTCACCTCGGCCTGGTACGCGCCGCCCCAGGAGTTCGTCACCTCGAACTCCGCCGTGCACCCGCTGGTGGGCGCTGGCGTGTCCGAGGTGGTGAACGTCGCGGCGCCGGACGGCGGCGAGGAGTTGCCCGCCGCGTCCCTGGCCACCACGTGGGCGGTGTACTCGGTGGAAGGGGTGAGCCCGATCAGGTCGTAGGACGTGCTCGTGGCCGTGCCTACCTTGGTGGACCCCAGGTAGACGTCATAGCCGGCCACTCCCACGTTGTCCGTGGAGGACGTCCAGCCGAGCCTGGCGGTCGAACCCGTGATCGCGGAGACCGCGGGCGTGCCCGGCTTGCTGGGCGCAGTGTCGTCCTCCACGTCCGGACCAGGGGGCTCACCCCAGATCGTGGAGTCGCCGCTGTGCAGGGTGATGCGCTCGGTTCTCTCCGGCGTCGCGCCGGGCGTGGTGGGTATGCCCTGGTACGACCAGTCGTCGGCCGGGTCCCACGTGCCCGCGCTGGAGATCCTGAACTGCACCTCCCTGCGGTGCTGCGACTGTCCTGCCGGGGCGATGTCCTCGCCCGAGCAGTCGATGCGCACGTAGTACGTGGAGCCGCCCGCGGTTTGATGGTCGCGCTCACTTGGCCCTCGCTGGTCACGCAAGCTACCGCTCTCGGGCCTGAGCGTTCGCCGCTCCGCGTGGAGCGTGGGCTGCGCGCACTGCGTGTAGGCCGACGACACGGTGATCTGCGAGGCCGTCGTCGAGCCGTCGAGGGTGAAGTAGTAGCGCAACGAACCGTCGGACAACACCCTGGCGGGCCAGGCCGACCGGTTGCGCACGATGGCCTTGATCTCCGTGAAGCCCGGACCCGTCGCGTTGACACCGGCCTCGACGAAGAGCTCGGGCCCGTCCGGGGTCTCCTCCTGCGGGAAACCCGCCGCGGGTGCGCCCCCGTACTCCTGGTAGAGCCGGGCCAGCGCGCTGGTGAAGCCCGCGTTGTAGTCGGTGGCGACCTCGTTCATGACGTAGTCGTCACGCTCGTCGGTGTAGGCGTCGTCCGGGGCGGGCGGGCCGCCGACGAGGGCGCCGTACAGGGTGTGGCGGGTCCGCTCGGGGTTGGTGATCTGGTCGCTCCACGAGCCGTGCGCCGTACGGTGGTGCGGGTTCTCCGGCGGGTTGTTCCCGAACCCGATCACGTACGACGAGCCGCGCGGGTTGTCGCCGAGCGCGTAGTCGATCTGGCTGACCGCGAAGTCGTGGTAGCGGGCCTTGCGGGTCGCGTCGGTGATCGAGTCGCTGTGCACGAGCGCCGCGAACGCGGTGTTGGCCGCGTACCTCAGGGAGCCCCACCGGTCGAGCACGGCCTGCCCGCCGGGCGAGTACGCCACCTTGGAGCCGTTCACGCCGACCGTCCACCAGTCGAGCCAGCGGTTGGCGTCGTCGAGGTAGCGCTGCTTGCCGGTGAGCTTGTGCAGCAGCACGTATGCGCCGTACGACTTGTCGTCCCAGGCGATCGTCCACTTGTACGACTTGGTGCTGGTCTGCGGCTCGTTGCCGAGGTCGTCGTAGCCGGCCTCGGCCTTGGCCAGGTAGGAGGCGTCGTCCGTGGCCCGGTGGAGCCAGATCGCGCCCCACACCAGCTCGTCGTTGTAGCCGCTCCAGGAGTTGTAGTAGCTGGAGGCGTCGGTGATGCACTCGGTGTACTTCCTCCTGACGGTGTCGGCGAAGGAGTACAGCTGCTTGGCGTGCGTCACCAGCGTGTCGGCGTACGCCGGATCTGTCGGGCGGAAGACGATCGAGGAGGCCGCCATCGCCGCCGCCGTCTCCCCCGCCAGGTCCGACCCGCCGCACGAGGCGTCGATCCGGTACGCCGGCCGCTCCATCCCCATCGCCTCGGCCGGGCCCCACCAGGCGTGGTCCGTGCCGCCGTTGCCGACCTGCCCGTAGAGCACGTTCGGCGACGGGTGCGCCTTGACGAAGTAGTCGTTGACGAACCTGAGATTGTTCAGCAGGTGGGTGAGCTGGCCGGAGTCCTCGTAGGCGTCGCGGTACTCCACCGCGCCCCAGGCCAGCATGGTGGCGGAGAACGCCATCGGGAAGCCGAACTTGACGTGGTCGCCCGCGTCGTACCAGCCGCCCGTGAGGTCCACGCCCACGTCGTCGCCGTCGTTCATGGCCGAGTCGCCGCGCCAGGAGACGCGGTTCCATCCGGGCAGTTCGCCCGACTGCTGGGCCTCGTAGAACCACAGGGACTTCTGCAGCGCCTCGCCGTAGGCGAAGGCGGGCTCGGCGGCGCGGGCCGCCGGCCCCGCCCCTGTCACCAGGGGCAGGACCAGCGACACCGCGGCTATGAAGGCTGCCCTTCTCACGGGAAGAGCCGCCCGTACTCGGCGAGCGCGACGGCGACGTCCACCTGCGCCCAGAACCGGTGGTAGTTGAAGACCGGAGCCTCGCCGCCGTTCAGGAAGGCCTCGACCTTCGGCCAGTCGGGATCGTCCTCGTAGAACGACCTGATCGAGAGGAACGTGGAGTCCTCGTTGATCGGGTCGCCGTTGGGCATCTCGCCGCTCCAGCCCGGCGGCACGTACACCGGGTCGGTGACGCGGCGGTAGTCGGCCTTGGTCTCCGGCACCGACACACCGGCCTCGTCGCGGTTCGCCCAGACGCCGTCGAGCAGCGCCTTGGCCGTGTCACGCGCCTCGGCGTGGTCCGCCCTGGCCGCGTAGTACATCAGCACCTTGGCGTACGAACCGGCGACGCCCACGTCCTGCGTGTGGTCCAGGACGGTCACGTGCAGGTCCGGGTTGGCCGGTGGCATTCCGGACGTGGCGGAGAAGTCACCCGCGGGCGCGCCGCTCCACCGCAGCGTCGACGGGATCTCGTAGCTGCCGTCGGCGTTGACGGTGGTGTTGTCGAGCGCCCACTCCACCCACTTGTCGAGCAGTGCCTTGGCGTCGGCGTTGCCGGTGACGTTGTAGAGCTCGGCCACCCGCTCCATCGTCCAGGCCTGGAAGCCGAACCACTGGTTCGAGGGCGGGTCGTGGTAGACCGGCTGCCAGTCGTAGGTCATGCCGTGGAACCGCGGCAGGTCGCTCGGCGGGGTGCCGTAGTGGCCCTCCCAGCTGTTGGTCGCGCCGCCGGCGATCCCGCCCTCGTCCGACTGCAGCCAGGTGTAGAACTGCAGCTGGCGGGTCAGGCTGGTGCTCCAGTCGGACGCGCCGGTCGCGCTCTTCGGCTTGAGCTCGGCCACGTTGGACAGCGCCCAGGCCGCGAACGGGTTCTGGTAGCCGGCGTGGTTGTGGCTGGAGCCGATGCGCCAAGCCCATCCCGCGTTGGAGTCCGTCGCGCCGCCCCAGGCGTAATACCAGTTCAGCAGGTACGCGGCGGAGTTCTTGCCGGAGCCCGCCGGGCACGAGGGGCTGGTGCAGCCGGGCTGCTTGAAGTACTTGTCGTACATCGCGTAGCGCAGGTAGTCGCCCATCTTGGCGGCCTTGGCCACCGTCTCGGAGATCTCCGACTCCTTGTCCTGCTCCTTGGCCCAGGTCAGCGCCCAGTACGCCACCTGCACGGCCCGCGCGTCGGCGTCGGGGGCGTTGGTGTACTTCCACTGCTCGGCGTAGGCGCTGTCCTCGATGAACAGGTCCAGGTAGCCGTTCGGCCCGCCGTGCTCGAACGTGTCGCAGGACGGCTGCGGGATCGTCTCGAAGACCGACTCCTCCGGGCCGCGCTGGTAGGTGTTGATGTAGGCGGGCCTGGTCGTGCCGTCGCCGCAGCGGCCGAAGCCGTAGGTGTTGTCGACGTCGAGCAGCCAGTGCATGCCGTAGATGTCGCGGGTGCCGTACGCGCTCTGCAGCTCACTGGCCAGCGGGTCGGAGCCCACGGTGACGCCGGTGTCCATCTCGGTCGGGTAGTTGCTGATGTCGAGGTGCTCGGAGGCGTACGTGGCCGGCTTGGACGGGTCGTAGAACGCGTTCGTCGGCTGGTCCTCCGTCGACGGGATGATGTACGTCTCCAGCGAGGTCCACGCGTCGTTGAACTTCGACCAGTCGCCGGTGACCTGCCCGTAGACCGCCTCCAGCCACAGGTAGTAGCTGTAGGCCTCGGACGTGGTCTCGTGCCCGTGGTCCGGCGCCTCGACCATGAACGTCTCGATCGAGTGGTACGGCACGCCCTCGGGCGAGAAGTAGCCGTTGTCCGGGTCGTGCAGCTCGTTGTAGAGCTCGACGAAGCGCTGGACGTACTCGTTGCCGCCGCCGACGTCATTGTCCGCCTCGTTGGCGGTGACCTCGACGGGGTCGTAGCCGGTGGCGCCGACCCGGAAGACTGCCGAGCCGCTGGTCGTGTCGGAGTCGTCGGCCGCCTCGAGCGTGACGTTCTGCTCGGTGTCCCAGTTGGACGTGGTGAACTGCCTGGTGGCGCCGCTGGAGACGGTGAGGTCCGCGTCGCCGCTGGCGCGGGCGACGGAGACGCTCACGTTGGCCGAGGGCGCCTGCGACAGCTTCACTCCGAAGCTCGCGGTGCCGCCCTCGGGCACGGACAAGGTGGTGGGGCTGACGACGAGCGCGGGGCCGGTGTTCTGCGTGACGGTGATCCCGACGGGCGCCGAGGTCGTGGTCGCGCCGCCGTTGTCGGTGGCCCGTGCGGTGATCGAATAGCTGCCCGCCGCCACGCCGGTCCAGTTGTAGGCGTACGGCGCCGAGTTGTCGGTGCCGAGCAGGGTGGAGCCCTGGTAGAAGTCGACCTTCGAGATCGTGCCGTCGGAGTCGGCCGCGTTCGCCGCGATGGCCACGCTCGCCGGTGCGGTGTAGGTCTGGCCGGCCGACGGCGAGCTCAGCGACACGGTGGGGGCGGCGTTGCTGCCCTCGCCGCCGCAGGTGGTGCCGTTGACGCTGAACGACGTGGGGTCGGGGTTGCTGCCCGTCCAGGTGCCGTTGAAGCCTACGGAGACGGACGCGCCGGCGGCCAGGTTGCCGTTCCACGGCATGTTGGCGCCGGTGACGCGGGTGCCGGCCTGGCTCCACTGGGCGCCCCACCCGCTCGGGGTGTACTTCTGACCCGTGGTCGGGTAGTCGAAGGCCAGCGTCCACGAGCTGAGCGCGTCGCCGGTGTTCTTCAGCGTGATGTTCGCGGTGAAACCGCCCTGGTCGGGGCCGCTCGTCCATTGACTGGTCGTGTAGGTGACGTCACAGGCCACGGCCGCCTGGGCGGGAGCGGCGGCCACGGCCGCGGTCGCGCTCGCCACGAGGACGAGGGTCGTGGCCACGGCCAGTCGCCTCGATAAGCGCGTCAGGATGGGGGGAGGTCTGTACTTCACGGGGTCTCCAGGGAGTAGGGGGTGTGGGAGCGCTCCCACGATGGATTGTGGATGCGCTCCGGCGTATGTCAACGGAACGGCTTCCCGGCGACCCCCACGCTTCCTCTCACCAGGCTGCCCGGGATGAAAGTTTCACCCCCGTCATGGGGCATTCGGCGAGCATGCGGGGCGGCGGAGAGCCCGGCGGGAGCGGGGCCCTGTACACAGCCGCGAGTCCGGCTCACCATGGGAGCGCTCCCAGCCACCTAGCACTGGAGATGATCGCTCGTGAGACTCCAACGCGGCCTCCGCAAATGGGCCGTGACCATGACCGCCGTGAGCGTCGCGGCCCTGGGCCTCGTCGTCGGCCAGAGCACGGCCGCGAGCGCCGCGGTCGCCTGCGACGTGACCTACTCCGCCAATTCGTGGACGAGCAGCCCTGGTCAGGGCGGTTTCACCGCGAACATCACGCTGAAGAACACCGGCGACGCGCTCAGCTCGTGGACGCTGGCCTTCGACTACCCGACCACGGGTCAGAAGTACACCCCGAGCGGGTGGGGCGCCCAGTGGAGCCAGTCCGGCACCCGCGTCACCGGCACCAGCATGTCCTACAACGGCGGGCTGGCCGCCGGCGCGTCCGTCTCCGTAGGCTTCAACGGCACCTGGACGGGCAGCAACCCCGACCCCACGTCGTTCAGCGTCAACGACACAACCTGCGGCGGCACCACCCCGGCCAACCCGACGGTGACCACCTCGACCAGCGCGGTCGCCGTGAACGAGGGCGGCACCGCCACGTTCACGACCCGGCTCTCCTCTGCCCCCAGCTCGAACGTCACCGTCACCACCACCCGCACCAGCGGCGACGCCGACCTGACCGTCGGCTCCGGCGGCTCGCTGACCTTCACCCCGTCCAACTGGAACACCCCGCAGACCGTGACCCTGGCCGCGGCCCAGGACAGCGACACCCAGGCGGGCACGGCGTCCTTCAGCGTCACCGGCACCGGCGTCGCCGGCACCACGGTCACCGCGACGGAGGTGGACGACGACGCCACCACGGAACAGTCGATCATCGTCTCGCCGACGTCGGTGACCGTACCCGAGGGCTCGACCGGCACGTACACCGTGCGCCTGGCCCAGCAGCCGGCGTCGAGCGTGACCGTCACCTCGGCGGCGGGCAGCGGCGACGCCGACCTGACCGTCGGCTCCGGCGGCTCGCTGACCTTCACCACCTCCAACTGGAACACCCCGCAGACCGTGACCCTGGCCGCGGCCCAGGACTCCGACACCGCCAACGGCACCCGCGCCTTCACCGTCGCCTCAGCCGGCCTGACCTCCCGGACGGTCACCGCCACCGAGGCCGACGACGACGGCGGCCCCAACCCCGGCCAGCACGTCGAGAACCCGTACGCCGGCGCCACCGGCTACGTGAACCCGAACTGGTCGGCCAAGGCCGCGGCCGAGCCCGGCGGATCCGCGGTGGCCGACGTCTCGACCGCCGTGTGGATGGACAGGATCGCCGCCATCGGCGGCTCCGCCGACGCCATGAGCCTGCGCGAGCACCTCGACGAGGCCGTCAGCCAGGACGCCGCCAACGGCTCCGCGCCGCTGACCATCCAGGTCGTCATCTACAACCTGCCCAACCGCGACTGCGCGGCGCTGGCCTCCAACGGCGAGCTGCGCATCTCGGAGGACGGGTTCAACCGCTACAAGAACGAGTACATCAACCCCATCGCCGACATCCTGGACGACCCGCAGTACGCCAACCTGCGCATCGTCACGATCATCGAGCCCGACTCGCTGCCGAACCTGGTCACCAACATCGACGCCTTCGAGGACTGCCGCGAGGCGAACGGCCCCGGCGGCTACCGTGACGGCGTCCGCTACGCGCTCGACCAGCTGCACGCCATCTCCAACGTCTACACCTACGTCGACGCCGCCCACCACGCCTGGCTGGGCTGGGACTCGAACTTCCAGCCCGCGGTCGACCTGTTCCACGAGACCGTCGCCGGCACCCAGGCCGGCGTGGACAGCGTGGACGGCTTCATCGTCAACACCGCCAACTACTCGATCACCACGGAACCCCACTTCACCGTCAACACGACGGTGAACGGCACCTCCGTCCGCCAGTCGGACTGGGTGGACTGGAACTACTACATCGACGAGCTCACGTTCGCCCGCGACCTGCGCGACCGCCTGATCGCCAAGGGTTTCAGGAGCGGGCTCGGCATGCTGATCGACACCTCGCGCAACGGCTGGGGCGGCCCCGACCGCCCGAGCGGCCCGAGCTCGTCGACCGACGTCAACCAGTTCGTCGAGGAGTCCCGTGTCGACCAGCGCATCCACGCCGGCAACTGGTGCAACCAGAGCGGCGCGGGCATGGGCGAGCGGCCGACCGCCAGCCCGGCGAGCGGTCTGGACGCCTACGTCTGGGTCAAGCCTCCCGGCGAGTCCGACGGCTCCAGCGAGGAGATCGACAACGACGAGGGCAAGCGGTTCGACCGGATGTGCGACCCGACCTACACCGGCAACGACCTCAACGGCAACAACCTGACGGGCGCGCTGCCTGACGCGCCGATCTCGGGCCAGTGGTTCTCGGCGCAGTTCCGCGAGTTGCTGGCGAACGCCTACCCTCCGATCAACTGAGGCCCGGCAGGCCGGTGGGATCCGCCTGACCCGGATCCCCCGCCCGCCCGAGAGGGGCCCGGGCGCACGAGAGTGCC
The DNA here is from genome assembly GCF_009908215.1 of Nonomuraea sp. K271. Taxonomy (NCBI): domain Bacteria; kingdom Bacillati; phylum Actinomycetota; class Actinomycetes; order Streptosporangiales; family Streptosporangiaceae; genus Nonomuraea; species Nonomuraea sp. K271. Next base: position 19,664 of record NZ_JAAAHR010000027.1, read on the forward strand.
GCCCGGGCCCCATTCACGTCACGCCCCGCGCCCTGCGCCACTCCGAGACGATCCCGTCGACGTCGTAGGGCATCAGATTGAGCGGCGGGCCCGACAACCCCGTCCTGATCGCCTTGCGGATGCGGCCGTTGATGCCCTCGATGACGCGCCTCACCTCGGCCTCCGTACGGGCGCCCCGCGCCTCGGCCAGCGCCTGCTCGGCATCCTTGCGCAGCGCCAGCGTGGGCGGCAGGGGCATCGACAGGCCCTCGCTCTCCACCTTCTGCTTGACCCACCACAACTCGCCCGGATCCCGGTCGAGGCCGGGCAGCGGCTTGCCCTTGCCCGGCAGGTCGTCGAACTCGCCGCGCGCCTCCGCCTCGCGGATCTGCCGGTCGATCCAGCTCTCGTAGGGCATCCCTGGTGGCTTGCGCTCGGTCACGTGCGGCTCTCCTCACGTCACAGGTTGTGGGCGGGGGCGATCGGGCCGCGCCAGCCGAGCACGGCCTCGGTCATGCGTACGGACGCGACCGTCGCGGCCACGTCGTGCACCCGCAGGACGCGGGCGCCTTTGAGGATCGCGACGACGTTGGCCGCGATCGTGCCCTCGGTGCGCTCGCCCTGAGGGCGGTCGAGGGTCTCGCCGATGAAGTCCTTGTTGGACAGCGCCACCAGCGTCGGGTAGCCCATCGAGGTGATCTCGTCGAGCCGGCGGGTGAGCTCCAGCGAGTGGTAGGTGTTCTTGTTCAGGTCGTGGCCGGGGTCGATGATGATGCGGTCGGGCGCGATGCCCGCCTTCAGGGCGAACTCGACCCGCTCGCGCAGGAACGCGGCCACCTCGGTGACGACGTCCGCGTAGCTGGGCCGCGCGATCCGCCGGCCGGGGCCGCCGAGGCTGTGGGTGACGACCACGCTGGCGCCGGTCGCCGCCGCGGTCTCCGCGATGCCGGGCTCGCGCAGGCCGTTGGTGTCGTTGATGACGTCGGCGCCGGCCTTGATGGCAGCCCGTGCCACCTCGGCCCTGTGCGTGTCGACGGAGATCACTGCATCCGTGACGGCTCTGACCTGGACGATCACCGGCACGACCCGCTCGATCTCCTCCTCGGCCGGGATCTGCTCCTGGTCGGCGCTGAAGGCGAACCCGCCGACGTCCACCCAGTCGGCGCCCTCGGCGACGGCCTTGCGCGCCGCCGCGACAGCGCCGTCGAGCGCGTAGGTGCGGCCCCGGTCGTGGAAGGAGTTGGGAGTCCTGTTGACGATGGCCATGATGGCGACCTGGCGCTCGAAGTCGAACTCCCGCCGCCCGATGCGCCGGACCGGGGAGATGATCCCGAGCGAGGGTGTGTCGGCGCTCACGTGGTGATCCCTTTCCGTCCCCCCGAGCCTACCCGTCCCCCCGCCAGGTCAGACGGCCCGGGATCACCACATGGAGCCGCCCGCCCCCGGCCTCCCGGAGGCCGTGAACCCGATCTTCTCCCCGGCTCCGCGAACGCGTGGCCTTAACCGCATGGTGAGCCGGACGGTGGTGCCGCGCGGGCCGGTGCGGAACTCGGCCGCGTCGCACAACTCGCGGATCAGGAAGATCCCCCTGCCCGACGCCGCGAAGTCCGACGGAAGGTGGTGGCGGTCGAGGTACTCCTCGGGGATGCCCGTACCGCTGTCGGTGGTCTCCGCGTGGATGACCCCGTCGACCGTCCACAGCCTGAGGTGCCCGTGCCCGCCCGCGTGCTCGACGGCGTTGACCACGCTCTCGTGCACGGCCAGCACGAAGTCCTCCAGCCGTGAGCCGCTCAGCCCCGAGCGCTCCGCACAGCAGGCCACCGACCGGCGCAGCGTGGAGACGTCGTCGAGCGTGAAGGGCTGGGTCAACAGGGTGCGCATGGCAGGCCTCCCACCTCGCCTGGTCGCCGACGCGCAATATGTGGGGGGCACGACGTTCCGCTGAAGGTCTGTTCTGGCGTGGTCACGGGTCATCGGCTCAGGGGCGTCCTCCTACGCCGGTGGCGAGCTCGCGCATCCGGCGTACCGGCCCGCGGTCGGGGGCGAGCGGCCCGGTGTCCATGCCGGCGCCGTCGCGCAGCCCGCGGAACAACTCCCCCATCGCCTCCTGCGACGAGTACTCCGGCGTCCAGCCCAGCACGTCCCTGGCCCGGCGCACGTCCATGAGCGGGATGCTCAATGCCAGCTCCAGGAGCCCCGGCGACGCCGGCACGAGCCGCAGCCGCCAGCCGGCCGCGACGGCAGCCCTGGCCATCTGCGACGACACGCGCACGGTGCGGGTGCCGAGCATCTCGGCGAGGTCGTACGGGTCGAGCACGGGCTCGGCGGCGAGGTTGAACGGGCCGCGTACGTCCTTGGTGACGGCCAGCCGGAAGGCCTCCGCCGCGTCCCGCGCGTGCAGCACCTGCAGCCGCAGCCCCGGGATGTCGGGGACGAACGGGATCACGCCCGGCCTGATCAGCCGCCGGGGGACGAACGGCCCGCCGAACAACCGGCGCTGCTCGGTGGCGGCGACCCGCTGGAAGATGAAGCCGGGCCGCATCCGCACCACGCGGATGCCCGGGTGGTCGTGCTCGAATACGTCGAGCACCCTCTCCACATAGGCCTTCTCCCGCCCGTACGCGGCGCCCGGCCAGCCGTGCGTAGGCCAGCTCTCGTCCACCGGCCGGTCCTTCGCCCCCGGAGAGTACGCCCCCACGGAAGAGGCGTGGACCAGCGCGGGCACCCCGGCCTCCGCCACGGCCCTGAACACCCGCATGCTGCCCAGCACGTTGGCCCGCCAGGTCGTCGCGGGATCCCTGGTCGGCTGGAACAACCAGGCGAGGTGGACCACCGCGTCGGCGCCGTCGAAGATCCGCACCAGGTCGTCGCTCGCCACGTCGGCCTGCCGCCAGTCGGTGCTGTCGGCCCGCCATCCGGGCAGTCTGCGGGCGACCCCGACGATCGAGCTCACGCCGCTGTCCGCGGCGAGCGCGCGTACGAGGCTCGTGCCGACGTTTCCTGTGGCTCCCACCACCACGACTCTCATGCGACCTCGCTGCCCCACGCCGGGAGCGCGAAACCCGGCGGGACCGCGCGCGGGCGGTCTGATCAGGTAGGCGGCCCGGCGGGCACGGTGGCGGCCTGCGGCGCGGAAGACGTCTGCCGCGTGTCAGCGAGCGGTAGTGGCCCGGTCGATCACAACGCCAGTACCAAAAGACACTTTACACTCTCCGTATTGGGTGACTAACTATTGGTAGCGACTCGGTCGGAGCGATAAGGAGCCGTTCGCATGCCGGTGAGCTTCACCCAGCACCACCTCGCTGCACGCGTTGACCGGAGATTGTCCGCCTTCCTCGACGACTGGCGGGCCCCCGTCTCCGACCCGGGTGTGGAGGCGGCCTACGGGCTGCTGACCGACTTCATCCTGAGCGGCGGCAAGCGCATCAGGCCGCAGCTGTGCTATTGGGGCTGGCGCGGCGCGGGCGGCGACGACTGCGACGAGATCATCAGCGCCGCCGCGGCCTTGGAGCTGTGCCACGCGGGCCTGCTCATCCACGACGACATCATGGACGGCAGCCAGTTGCGCCGGGGCCGGGCGACCGTGCACAGAAACCTGGCCGAGCTGCACACGGGCCCGGGCGCGGAGGCGTTCGGACAGGCGGGCGGCATCCTGCTGGGCACGCTCAGCCTCGCCTGGTCCGACGCGCTGCTGTCGTCGTGCGGGGCCGAGCCGCCGCGGCTGCGCGCCGCGCACCACCTGTTCGACGCCATGCGCACCGAGGTCATCAGCGGCCAGTACCTCGACATCCTCGGCCAGCTCCGCTCAGGGGCGAGCGTGGACGAGGCGCTCACCATGATCCGCTACAAGACCGCGAAGTACACCGTCGAGCGCCCGCTGCAGATCGGCGGCGCCCTGGCCGGCGCCTCGCTCGACTTGCTCGACTCCTACTCCGACTTCGGCCTGCCGCTCGGCGAGGCGTTCCAGCTCCGCGACGACATGCTGGGCACGTTCGGCACGTCGTCGGAGACCGGCAAGTCGGCGCTCGACGACCTGCGCGAGGGCAAGCACACGGTCATGTACGCGCACGCCGTGCAGCACGCAACGCCCGCCCAGCTCGCGCATCTCAGACGCTGGCACGGCGACCCCGAGCTGTCGGAGGAGCGCGCAGCGGAGCTACGCCAGATCCTGGCCGACACGGGGGCGCCGGCCAAGGTCGAGTCGATGATCGAGGAGCGCGTGAGCGCGGCCATGGCGGCGCTGACCGCGGCCCAGATCAAGCCGGAGGCGCAACAGGCACTGACCGTGCTGGCCGACCGGCTCGCACACCGTACGACGTGACGATTCGAAGGGGCATCCCGATGGGACGGGTACTTCTCGCTGCCCCGCGCGGCTTCTGCGCGGGCGTCGAACGTGCGATCACCACTGTCGAAGAGGCGCTCGACCGCTTCGGGCCACCCGTTTACGTGCGCAAGCAGATCGTGCACAACACGTCGGTGATCCACGACCTGACCAGGCGCGGCGCGGTCTTCGTCGACGAGCTCGACGAGGTCCCCGACGGCGCGCTCGTCGTCTTCTCGGCCCACGGCGTCGCGCCCGCGGTCAAGGAGGAGGCTCGGCTGCGCGGGCTCGCGACGATCGACGCGACCTGCCCGCTGGTCACGAAGGTGCACAAGGAGGCCGTGCGCATGGCCGAGGCGGGCTACGAGATCGTGCTGATCGGCCACGCCGAGCACGAGGAGGTCGAGGGCACCGTCGGCGAGGCCCCCGGCCGCATCCACGTCGTCGATCCGGCCCGCACCGAAGACGTCACCGCCGACGGCTCGGCGCCGGTGGGCTGGCTGTCGCAGACCACCCTGGCCGTCGACGAGACCATGCGCGCCGTCGAAGAGCTGCGCGGTCGCTTCCCCGGCCTGGCCGACCCGCCGAGCGACGACATCTGCTACGCCAGCCAGAACCGCCAGGAGGCCGTCACCGGCATCGCCTCCAGCTGCGACCTGGTCATCGTCGTCGGCTCGGCCAACTCCTCCAACTCCCGCCGGCTGGCCGAGGTCGCCGTCAACGCGGGCGCCGGCGCGGCCTATCTGGTCGACAGGGCCTCCGACGCCGACGAGCGGTGGCTCGCGGGTGTGCGGACCGTCGGGGTCAGCTCCGGCGCGTCCGTGCCGGAGGCGCTGGTCGAGGAATTACTCGGCTGGCTCGCCGCCCGCGGATACGCCGACGTCGAGGAGGTGACCTTGACCGAGGAGACCCTCACCTTTTCGCTTCCGCCCGAGCTCAGATCCCCACGCGAACCCTAACGAGATTGGTGGTGCACGATGACAGAAACGACCCAGTCCCACGCCCCGGAGGACGGCACGGGGCAGCTCAGCCTCAGCACCGATGCGGCCAGGCAACTCTCCACGACAACCAAGACGCCCCCGCAGATGCAGGAGATCACCTCGCGGTGGCTGCTGCGGCTGCTGCCATGGGTGCAGTGCTCCGGAGGGGTGTACCGCGTCAACCGGCGGCTGACCTACACCCTCGGCGACGGCCGCATCACGTTCAGCACGACCGGCTCCGACGTGCGGGTCATCCCCGCCGAGCTCACCGAGCTGCACGTGCTACGCGGTTTCGACGACATGGAGGTGCTCCAGGCGCTGGCCGATCGCTTCGCGCAACAGGAGATCGAGGCCGGCGAGAAGATCGTGACGGAGGGCGGCCCGGTCGACCGGCTGGTGCTGATCGCCCACGGCCGGGTGGGCAAGGTCAGCCGCGGCGCCTACGGCGACGAGCAGAACCTCGGCGTCCTGGCCGACGGTGACCACCTCGGCGAGCAGGTCCTGACAGGCGGCGGCGAGTTCGGGTTCACCGCGAGGGCCAAGACCGCCACCACCGTGCTGACCCTTTCCCGCCAGGACTTCGAGCAGGTGCTGGAGCGCTCGCCCGAGCTGCGCGCCCACGTGGAGAACCGGCGCACCAGTGTCGACCGCGCCCAGAACGACTATGGCGAGGCCGCGATCGACATGTCGGCCGGCCACACCGGCGAGGCCGTGCTGCCGGGCACCTTCGTCGACTACGAGCAGAGCCCGCGCGAGTACGAGCTGAGCGTGGCGCAGACGGTCCTGCGGGTGCACAGCCGGGTCTCCGACCTGTACAACCAGCCGATGAGCCAGCTCGACCAGCAGCTCCGCCTGACGATCGAGGCGCTGCGCGAGCGCCAGGAGCACGAGCTGGTCAACAACCGCGACTTCGGCCTGCTCCACAACACCGACTTCGGCCAGCGCATCCGCACCCGCTCCGGCCCTCCCACGCCCGACGACCTCGACGACCTGCTGTCCGTGGTGTGGAAGGAGCCCGCGTTCTTCCTGGCGCACCCGCAGGCCATCGCCGCCTTCGGCAGGGAGTGCAGCAAGCGCGGCGTCTACCCGCAGGCGAGCGAGGTCAACGGGCACCGCGTGCCGGCCTGGCGGGGCGTGCCGATCTTCCCGTGCAACAAGATCCCGGTCAGCGGCGCCCGCACCACGTCGATCATGCTCATGCGCACCGGCCAGGAGAACCAGGGCGTCGTCGGCCTGCACCAGACGGGCATCCCCGACGAATACCAGCCCAGCCTGTCGGTCCGCTTCATGAACATCAACGAGAAGGCCGTCATCTCCTACCTGGTCAGCGTCTACTACTCGGCCGCGGTCCTGGTGCCGGACGCGCTCGGGCTCCTGGAGGACGTCGAACTCGGCAGGAACGGCTGACCCGCTCAGGGTCCCAGTGATTGGTGGTGATCGTGTTGACGGAGACCGACCAGCGGCTGAGCCTCGACACGGCGGCGGCCCGCAGGCTCGCGACGACGACCAAGACGCCTCCGCAGACGCGGGAGATCTCTCCCCGCTGGCTGCTGCGGGTGCTCCCGTGGGTGGACGTCGCGGCCGGCGTCTATCGGGTGAACCGGCGGCTGACGTACGCGGTCGGCGGCGGCCGGGTCGGCTTCGTCACCACGGGCGCCCGCTTCCGTGTCGTCCCGCCGAGCCTGGCGGAGCTGCCGCAGTTGCGCGGGCTCGCGGACGACCCCGTGCTCGACGAGCTCGCGGGGCGGTTCGAGCAGCGGGAATACGCGCAGGGCGAGACGATCGTGCGCGCCGGGCGACCGGCCGACGAGCTGCTGCTGATCGCGCACGGAAAGGCGGCGAGGATCGGCACGGGCCCCTACGGCGACCCGGTGACGCTCGGCACGCTGGCCGGCGGCGAGCACGCCGGCGACGAGCACCGGCAGTGGGAGTTCACGCTTGAGGCGATGACGGCGTGTACGGTGCTGGCCCTGCCCTGGACCGAGCTCCGCACGCTGGCCGAGCGGTCGCCGGCTCTGAGCGCGCAGCTCGCCCGCCACCGCATCTGCCGGGCCAGAGCCCAGAACAAGTGGGGCGAGGCCGAGATCGCCGTCGCCGCCGGGCACCGTGGCGAGCCCGCGCTGCCCGGCACGTTCGCCGACTACGACCCGGGCCCGCGTGAATACGAGCTGAGCGTTTCGCAGACCGTGCTCCGCGTGCACACCCGGATCGCCGACCTGTTCAACAACCCGATGGACCAGACCGAGGAACAACTGCGGCTGACGATCGAGGCCGTACGCGAGTCCCAGGAGCACCAGCTGGTCAACAACCGCGACTTCGGCCTGCTGCACAACGCCGATCCCAGGCAGCGCATCCACACCCGCACCGGCCCTCCGGGGCCCGACGACCTGGACGAGCTGCTGTGCCGCAGGAGGAAGTCCCGCTATTTCCTCGCCCACCCACGGGCCATCGCCGCCTTCCACCGCGAATGCACCGCCGCGGGCGTCTATCCGGGCAGCACCGAGCTCCACGGCGCCAGGCTGACCGTGTGGCGCGGCGTGCCCATCCTGCCGTGCGACAAGATTCCGATCAGCCGGGCGGGCACCACCTCGATCCTCGTCATGCGTACGGGCGAGGAGGACCAGGGCGTCGTCGGCCTGCGCCGGAGCGGCGTCCCCGACGAGCGCGAGCCTGGGCTCAGCGTGCGGTGCACCGGCATCGACACCCGAGCCGTCGCCTCCTACCTGGTCAGCGCCTACTACTCGGCGGCGGTCCTGGTGCCCGACGCGCTCGGCGTGCTGGAGAACGTCGAGGTGGCTCGTTGATGAAGGAGTGACCATGAGTCAGCCGTTCGAACTTCCGGACTTCTACATGCCGTATCCCGCGCGGCTCAACCAGCATCTCGAGGAGGCCCGCGACCACTCCAAACGGTGGGCGCGCGACATGGGCATGCTCGAAGGCTCGGGCGTCTGGGAGGAGGCCGACCTCGACGCCCACGACTATCCGTTGATGTGCGCCTATACCCATCCCGACTGCGACGGCGCCGAGCTCTGCCTGATCACCGACTGGTACGTGTGGGTCTTCTTCTTCGACGACCACTTCCTCGAGGTGTTCAAACGCACCGGCGACCTGGCGGGCGGCCGTGCGTACCTCGACCGCTTGCCGCGTTTCATGCCGATGGGCGGCGACCTGACCATGCCGGAACCGGCCAACCCGGTCGAGGCGGGGCTGGCCGACCTGTGGGTCCGTACGGTGCCCGGCATGTCGGCCGACTGGCGGGCGCGGTTCGCCGAGAGCACGCGCAACCTGCTGAACGAGTCGTTGTGGGAGCTGGCCAACATCAACATGGGCCGGGTGGCCAACCCGGTCGAATACATCGAGATGCGGCGCAAGGTCGGCGGCGCGCCCTGGTCGGCGGGGCTGGTCGAGCACGCGGTCGGGGCCGAGGTGCCGGAGCGGATCGCGGCCTCGCGTCCGATGCGGGTGCTGCGTGACGCCTTCTCCGACGCCGTCCACCTGCGCAACGACCTGTTCTCCTACGAGCGGGAGGTCAGGGACGAAGGTGAGCTGAGCAACGGGGTGCTGGTGCTGGAGAAGTTCCTCGGCTGCACGACGCAGGAAGCCGCCGACGCGGTCAACGACCTGCTGACCTCGCGGTTGCACCAGTTCGAGCACACCACGTGCACGGAGCTAGGGCCGCTGTTCGTGGAGAACGCGATCGACCCGCTCAGCGCGGCCGGTGTGCTGGCGTACGTCAAGGGGCTGCAGGACTGGCAGTCTGGCGGGCACGAGTGGCACATGCGCTCCAGCAGGTACATGAACAAGCGGGCGACGGCGACCCGGCCGCTCGGCATGTCGTCCCTGGTCGACCTGCTGGGAGCCAAGCGGCTGCGCAACTTCACGCACGTGCCGCGTCAGAAGGTGGGGCCGTCGATCGTGCCCGAGCTCTATGTGCCGTTCGAGCTGCGGTTGTCGCCGCACCTCGACGCCTCCCGGCGTAACACCGTGGCGTGGTGCACGGAGATGGGCATACTAGAGGCCCAGCCGGGCGTGGTGGGCTCGGCGGTGTGGGACGAGGAGAAGCTGGTCGACTACGACCTGCCGCTCTGCGCGGCGGGCCTGCATCCCGACGCCTCGCTCGAAGAGCTGGACCTGGCCTCGTGCTGGCTGGCCTGGGGCACATACGGCGACGACTACTTTCCCGTCGTCTTCGGCAGGTCGGGCAATCTCGCGGCCGCCCGGGTCGCGGTGGCCAGGTTCGGGGAGTTCATGCCGATCGAGGGCGTGCCCGCGACGTTGCCCGCGAGCGCGCTGGAGCGTTCGCTGGCCGACCTGTGGGCGCGCACGACGGCGCCGATGCCGCTCGCCGACCGCCGCAAGCTGCGTAAGGCGATCGAGGACATGTGCGACGGCTGGTTGTGGGAGCTGGCCAACGAGCTGGCCCACCACATCCCCGACCCGGTCGACTACATCGAGATGCGCAGGCTGACCTTCGGCTCCGACCTGACGATGAGCCTGTGCCGGCTGCGGCACAGCAAGGGCATCCCGGAGGAGGTCTATGCCAGCGGGCCGATGGTGGCGCTGGCGAACGCCATGATGGACGCGGGCTGCCTGCTCAACGACATCTTCTCGTACCAGAAGGAGATCGAGTTCGAGGGCGAGGTGCACAACTGCGTCCTGGTGGTGCAGAACTTCTTCGACTGCGACTACCCGGCGGCGGTGGCCATCGTCAACGATCTGATGGCCTCGCGGGTGCGGCAGTTCGAGCACATCGTGGAGCACGAGCTGCCGCTCGTGTGCGAGGACTTCGGGCTCGACGCGGAGGCCAGACGGGATCTCGACGGGTTCGTGGCCGAGCTGCACGACTGGCTGGCCGCCATCCTCAACTGGCATCGCGGATGTTTCCGCTACGACGAGAAGACGCTGCGCCGGCACAAGGCGCCGCCGCGGTGGCGGCTGGGCGGCCCCACAGGGCTCGGCACCTCGGCGGCCGTCGTCACCGCCGGCCGGGGTTAGGTGGGGACGTGGATGCGCGGCTGGTAATACCATCCCATCATGCGCATCAGCCGCTGCTGGTACGGCGTGACGTTGTGCAGCCGGATCCACCGTTGCGAGGGCGGCAGGGTCGGCATGACGAGCACGCGCAGGCCTGAGACGTCGATGAAGGTGAGTTCGCCGGTGTCGACGACGACATAAGAGCCTCGGCGGCAGCGGGCCAGGGCGCCGGCCACGGCGGAGCTGTTGGTTGCGTCGATCTCACCGACCAGCGAGACGTCCGGCGCTCCTGGCGCCCTGCGCACCACGATGCTCAGCTGCTCATCCTGATAAAGCAGCAGCTCTTCGACGCCGCTCACACTCCCCGCACCCCCCAACACGAACTCGGGGGTTGTATGCCGAAATGCTCCCTGCAGGGTATGACCACCAGGAACGTCTGGCGGTTGACCAGAACCAAGGCTACACGAGGTTTGTGGGGCTATGTAAATATCAATGTAAAAACACCGAATCGCGGGGATATTATGACGGTTAACGCTTTCCGGACAGGCCGGGCGTGCCCGCGCCGGCTGCGGGCATGACGGACCGGCCCGTCCGGAGGCGACGAGGTGGGCGGGAGTTCTCTCTCGCACCGCGCCGTCCAGGGGCTTGGCGCCGGTAAGGTGCCGCCACGGCTTCGTGGCTACCGGTGCGGCCCCAGGTCAGGGCGTACGCGGGAACCGCCGCCACCTCGGACGGCTCAGTTGTCGTCGCCGACGTTCTCCTGGTTGCTGAGGAGGCTGAGGTCGATGTCCTGCAGGTGACCCGCGGTCAGGACGTCGATGTACTTCACGGAGTCGTTGCCGACGTCGTTGAGCAGGGTGAGGTCGTCCGCGAGGCTCAGCTGGCTCAGGATCTGCTTGCCCTTGTTGTAGGGGTTGGGAACGTCCGCCGAGGCGCTCGTGGCCGAGAAGCCCAGCATGAAGCCCGCGATGGCTGCACCGGCAAGAATGCGACGCATCATTTCTCTACTTCTCCTTCGTCGGAATCGGCGCGGAATGCGCGTCTTCGGATTCGCTCGCACAGGGGCCGCGAGTTTTCGTGAATAACAATCTCGCGCCCACCGGCACGCCGCAACCGGGCTTAGCTAAGTCAAAGTCAAATGCGTGCCCCGTTTCCTTGGCCGCCGTTCACGGCCCGTTCGGGTACATCTGGACCTGTCCCGATTTATCCGGAGTGGAACGCACGCGATTTTTCATCTTATCGCCATACGTGCACCCCGCATGTCCCAAGGGCGTTTCGTCCCCACAGGAATGGCGGAATGCTCCCGGCGGAAACGTCCTGGCGTGGGCCGCACGCCGACGAGTCACGGGAGCACTGAATATGCCATGAAAAGAACACCGCCACCGCTGCCGATCACGCTGGCCCTGACCATTCTGGGCACCATGCATTCCGCACCCGCGCTGGCCGCCCGAAGATGCGGCGGACATTCGCAGGGCCATTGCCGCACTGCTGCGGACATCGTCGCCGCGCGTTCGCCGGCCGGCGCCATCGCGGTGCGGGCGGCGATCGAGATGATCGGGGTCCCGTACTCGTGGGGCGGCGGCGGTGTGCGCGGGCCCGGCCACGGCGTCGGGAGAGGGGCAGGGGTCAGGGGATTCGACTGCTCGGGGCTCACCGAGTACGCGTGGGCGCGGGCCGGCGTGCTGATCGGCACGACCACGTCCGAGCAGCGGCGGTCGGGCGTACGGATCGCCAGGCAGGACGTGCAACCCGGTGACCTGGTCTTCTACGACAGTGACCGGAGCAGCGCCGGGCCGGAGCACGTGGCCCTGGCGGTGGACGCGACGCGGATGGTGCACGCGCCGTACACCGGCGCCTTCGTACGGATCGATCCGCTCGACCGGCGGACCTTCCTCGGGATCGTGCGGCCGAGCGAGAGCGCCGCCAACCTCGCCGGCGCGGAACACGAGTGAACGTCATGAGCGGCCGCGCGGCCCGGGTCGTCCTGCAGTGATCGACCCGAGCCGCGCGGCGCTGAAAGCCTGGTGGCCACCAAGCCCGTGCCGTGGACTCGCGAATATCCACGACCCGTTCTTCCGGTTCGCCTCAGGGCGTCAGGGAAGGCCGACCTTGGCCGGGCGGGCTCCCCTCATGCGGAACGGGAGTCGCCGATCGGCTTCCTGCCTACGCGCGTGAGGAACCGTCAGTTGTCGTCGCCGACGTTCTTCTGGTTGCTCAGAACGCTGGCGTCGATGTCGTTCAGGTGGAGCAGGGTGAGGACGTCGACGTACTTGACCGAGTCGTTCAGCACGTCGTTCAGCGCGGTCAGGTCGTCGAGGGCGCTCAGCTGGCTGAGAATGTTCTGCCCCTCATTGTGGGGGTTGGGAACGTCGGCGGAAGCTCCGGCGGCGGAGAAGCCGAACGCGGCGGCCGCGATTGCTGCACCTGCCAGAATGCGACGGATCATGATTGGTTTCCTCCATGGATAGGCGCGGAATTTCCGGCGCCATAGTCGTTTTTGCAGGGCTGTGAGGTGCCGCCCATAACGATCGCGGCAGGCAGCGGAAACCGCAACTCGGAATGCCCTCCCGGAGGTCAAGGGGAAACCCGGGTTTCTTGGCGTCGGATTTTCCCGCTCTTCGCCGACGCGCCACATATATACGCCGCCGGCAGACCACGCATGGATATTCGTTTTGGCTGCCCGCGTGGCCGATGGTCCTTTCGTTCACTCCTGTTTAGGGAAGGATCACCCGAAACTTGGGACTCGGGGTACGCCGCCGGGCGTACCCCGATCACCTCCCCAGGAGGGACGTACGGCGCGGGCGGAGCGGTGACGATGGTCGTCGAGTTGCCGAATCCCGAGGCAGGTGAGATCCATGCGGCCACCTATCCGCAGGACGGTCCTGACCGTCCACATCATCGCGTCGGTCGCCCTCCTCGGCGAGGTGTGGGGGCTGGTGGTGCTGAATGGCGCGGCGGCGCTGACAAACGATCCCGCACTGGCGCACGCCGCCTACCGGTTGATGCCGAACCTGGTGTTCGCGGGCGGCATACCGCTCAGCCTCATCGCCTTGGCCACCGGCATCACGCTGGGCCTGAGCAGCCATTGGGGGCTGTTTCGCTATTACTGGGTGACGGTCAAGCTGGGGCTGCTCGTGGCGGTGATCTGCATCGGCATGTTCGTGTTCGATCCCGAAGGAATGGCGGCCGCCACCGAGGGGGGCGCGGCGGCCGCCGCCCCGGCCCAGTGGGGCCAGACGGCCGCGCTGGTCGCGCAGTGCGTCATGCTCGTCGTCTCGACGGTGTTGTCGGTGTTCAAACCGCGCTGGACGCTCCGGGCGAGTCCGCCTGCGACCGCAGGTCACGAGTACCGGTGAGGTGGTCCGCCAGCTCGGGGCGGACCAAGAGCCGTTACGAGGAGGTGTCAAGGTCGTCGAGGGCGGCGGAGAGCCGGCGGAGAGCCGCCAGGCATTCGTGGGCGGTTTCGGCGCCCAGTTCGGCCACGAGGCGGTCGGCGAGTTGCTGGTGGGCGGGTGTGATCTTGTCGATGGACTCGCGGCCGGCCGCCGTCGGCTGGAGCAGCTTGGCCCGGCGATGCGCGGGGTTGGGCCGGTATTCGGCGAGGCCCCGTTCCACCAGCAGGTCGGCGATGCGCTGCACACCCTGCCTGCTCATCCCCATGACCCGGGCTATCCCGGCGACGGGCAGCGGCTCGCGCAGCACGGCTCCCAGCACCTGCCACCACGCCGCCGTCATCCCCGCCGGCCGGGCGAGCCCCTCGGCCACCTGGAGGAACTGGCCGTTGAGGCGGAACGTCTCAAGTGCCAGCCCCGACAGGAGATCGGCAGAGCCGTTCATGCGGCCATCAAGACCTCGAACGCCGAGGCGTCGCTCCTGCCGAAGAGCCGGAACCACGCGTCGAGCACCTCGGGCCGGCAGGTGTCGAGCCGACGGAGGATCTCCCTGGCGAAGGCCACCGGCTCCGTGGGGCCGGCCGTGATGAGGCCGCCGTCGAGCACCGCGTCCCGGTCGAGGTAGTGCCGGGCGCCCGCATAACCCGGCTGACCCTGCAGATACCGCACCGCGGCGCTGGTGTGGCGGCGATCGTCCAGCAGCCCCTCGCGGGCGAGACCGGCGGTGGCGCCGCAGATGGCGGCGACCGGCACGCCCGCGTCGAGGAACTCCCTGGCCTTGCGCGCGAACGGCGCCAGCTCGTCGCCGGAGTCCCACAGGTCCGCGCCGGGCAGGATGAGGAGCCCGCTGCCCTCGGGGGTGAGGCGGTCGAGTGCGAGGTCGGGCGCGACGCGCAGCCCACCCATGCTGACCACGGGGTCGGTGGACGGGCCGACCGTGACGACCGCGTAGCCGCCGGGCTCGCGGTGGAAACGCTCGCTGCGCAGGTGGGCGGTGGCGTGCCCGGTCTCCCAGTCGGCGAAGGTGCCGTACACGGCGTGGTGAATGACGGGTTTCATGACAGCATATTGGCATTAGGACAGTATGCTGTCAATTGCTTCCCGTGCGAGGATGGACCGCATGGCAGAGATCGTCGGCGGGGGACGTCCAGTCAACGACGCCGAACGGCGGGTGATCGCCTATCTGCGAGATCACGCACCCGCCGACTGGTTGCTGCTGCACAACATCGAGCTGTCGCGCGGCCACGACGTCTTCGAGGTGGACCTGATCGTACTGACCGGCCACTCGCTGGTCGTCGTCGACGTCAAGGGCACCCGGGGGCGCATCGAGGTGTCCGGCACGCGCTGGTTCCCGCCGCGCAGGGAGGCGTTCGGCTCCCCCGTGGCCAAGCTGCGCGGCACCGCGAAGGCGCTGAAAGGGCTGCTGGTGTCGCAGGCCACGCAGCTGGAGCGAGTCTACGTCGACTGCCTGGTCGTGCTCACCTCGCCCGACGCCGAGCTGGTCGATCCGGCCGGGCGCGACGCGGTCAACGTCACCGACCTGCCGGGGCTGCTGGCCACCTTGAGCGACGCCTCGCGGGTCAGGCGCGGGTGCAGCCCCGACGCGAGGCCGTACATGACGGCGATCCTCGACGCGCTCAACCAGACCGTGCGCCGCAGCACCGCCCCGCCGAGATACGGCAACTGGGAGGTCGAGGAGCAGCTCGGCGGCGACGCGAAGATCACCGAATACCGGGCCTTCAACGTGACACTGCCCGGCAGTGAGACCGTGCTGCTCCGGGTCTACCAGGCCGATCCGCTGGCCGACCACGAGGCGCGGGCGGCCGAGCGGCAGCGCATCGCCAACGCCTACCAGACCCTGGCCCGCATCCCGCCGCACCCGTGCGTGGTGCGCCCGCGCGACTTCTTCGCCATCGACGACGAGAGCCGGTTCGTGCTGGTGCTCGACGACGTGCACGGCGAGGCCCTGCACCTGTCGCTGGGCCGGGGCGCCAGACTCGGCGTGATCAGGGATCTGCTGCGCGGGCTGGCGCACGCGCACGCCAACGGCGTCGTGCACCGGGCGCTGACGCCCGCGTCCGTGCTGGTCACCGACGACGGGCACGCGGTGCTGACCGGGTTCGACTACGCCAAGCCGGGGCCGCGCGACTACACCGTGGCCCACGAACTGGGCAACGTGCTCGACGCCCACTACGTGGCGCCGGAGTGCCAGGAACGCCCCGACCGGATGACGACCGCCTCCGACGTCTACGCCGCCGGAGCCATCGCCTACCAGCTCCTCACCGGCCAGCTCCCGACCAGCGCCGACGCCCACGGGCCCGACGTGCCCGAGGTGGTGCGCCGGATGCTCGACCACTCCCCCGCCAAGCGGCCGTCCGCCGCCGAGGCGCTCGCCGCCCTGGACGCCTCGCCGCCGCAGGAATCACGGTTCAGACGTCTCGTACGTCGCATAGTGTCCCGATCATGACCATCAGCCTGCGTCCCCGGCGAAGAGGACGACCTGCCCTCCCTGACCCCGCACCCCGGCCGGAGGGCTTCAAGCAGGCGGTTCAGGCGGGAAGGTCGCGGCGGAGGGCCCTGGCGTGCCGGAGGTAGTCGAGGGCCAGCCCCGTACGCCCCGCCGAACGGTGCAGCTCGCCGAGCAGTTCGGTGGTCGAGGCCTCGCCGCTGCGGTCGCCGAGCTCCTGGAAGATCTCCAGCGAGCGTTCGAGCCCGGTGGAGGCCCGTGCCAGGTCCCCGCGTTCGGCCTGGAGCCCGGCCAGGCTCTGCAGCGCGTACGCCCCGCAGTGCCGGTCCCCCAGCGACTCGAAGATCTCCAGCGCGTGCCGGTGGAACGACATCGCGCGGTGCAAGTGCCCCATCTGGACGCACACACAGCCTTCCCGGTGGGCATCTCCGAGTTCCTGGGCCAGCCGCATGGCCTGGTCCAGCGACTCCGACGCCTGGGCCAGGTCGCCGGACTTGAGGCAGACCCGGCCGATGGCCTGGCGGGTGTACGCCTCGCCCTGCCTGTCGCCGGTGGCGAGGAAGATGGCCAGGGCGTGCCGGAAGTGGGAGAGGGAGCGGGCGTGCCGGCCGCGGAACTGGCTGACCGCGCCAAGGCCGCAGAGGGAGGTGGCCTCGGCCCGGCTGTCGCCCAGGTCGTGGAATATCTGGAGGGACCGGGTGAAGCCTTCGGCGGACTCCTCGTACCGGTCCTGGTAGAGGCTGACCTGGGCCAGCCCTCTCAGCATGGCGGCCTCGCCGTACGCGTCGCCGGCGGCGCGGGCGGCGGCCAGCGCGGAGGTGTGCGTACGCCGCCACGTGCCGAGGTGGCAGCGCAGGTCGAGGCAGGGCACCATGGCCGCGGCCAGCGCCCACGCCGACTCCGCGAGGCCCAGTTCGGCAGCCACGTCCACCGCGCCCGCCAGCGCCTCGTGCTCGGCCTCGAACCAGGCGACCGGGTCGGTGGTCAGCCGTTCGAGCGTGCGCTCCGGAAGCCGCCAGCGCGGCGCCCTGGCCGCGGTGAGGGTGAACACGGTGGTCGGCAGCCGCGCCATGGCGTGCTCGGTGATCGCCGTCCACGCGGCCAGCACCCTGGACAGGGCGTCGAGCCCGCCGGGTTCACCCCGTACGCCGGACGTCGCGCCGCCGCGCTTGAGCGCGTGCCCGCCGATGAGGCCGGGCACCCGGTAGCGCGGCTGGCCCACGGGGTCGGTGCCGACCAGGTCGAGCAGGTTGACGTCCACCAGCAGGTCGGTGACGTCGTGCGCGCCGTGCCTGCCGAGCGCGGCCTCGATCACCCACCCCGGCTGGGCGGGCTCGCCGAGCCGGCCGAGCGTGCCGAGAATGCGGGCGGCCTCGTCGGGCAGGCGCGTGTAGCCGTGGTCGAGGGTGGCCCGCACGTCCCGCAGTTCGCCGAGGCAGTCGTCCTCCAGCCGCTGCCTCAGCACCGCCAGCGACCAGCCGGGCCGGCCGGCCAGCCGCGCGCCGGCGTTCCTGACGGCCAGCGGCAGCCACTCGCAGGCGGCCACGATCGCCTGCGCGGCCTCCCGCTCGCGGGCCACCCGGTCCTCGCCTGCGATGTCGCCGAGCAGCGACAGCGCCTCTTCCTGGCCGAGCCGGCCGAGCTGGATCCGTACCGCGCCCGGCAGTTCGGTGATGCGGCGCCTGCTCGTGACGATCACCGCGCTGCCGTTGCCGGGCAGCAGCGGCCGCACCTGGTGGGCGTCGCGGGCGTCGTCCAGGACCACCAGCATGGGCCGCTCGGCCAGCAGCGACCTGAACAGAGCCGAACGTTCCCGTACGGTGGGCGGCGCGGCCTCAACGCCGAGGGCTCTGAGCGCCTCGGCCAGTAGGTCGCCCGGATCCCTGCCGTCCAGCTCCAGGTAGAGCTGCCCGTCGGGAAAGGACGGGCACAGCGTGTGCGCGGCGTGCACGGCCAGCGCCGACTTGCCCGCGCCGGGCGGCCCGGAGATCACCGCGACGGAGAACGGCCCGGCCAGCTCGGCCATGGCGGCCGCCCTGCCGGTGAAGTCGGGCAGATCGGGCGGAAGCTGCCGGGGTGTGGCGGGCAGCGTGTCGTCCGCCAGGATCAGCTCGTACGCCCCGCGCAGCTCCGCGCCCGGCTCGACGCCGAGCTCGTCCACGAGCCGGCCCCTGACGGTGGCGTAAACGCGCAGGGCCTCGGCCTTCCTGCCGCCCCTGTGCAGGGTGAGCACCAGGCGGCGCCACAGGTCCTCCCGGTAGGGGTGCTCGGCCAGCAGCCCGCGCAGCTCGGAGATCGCGCCGTCGTGGTCGCCGCGCTCCAACCGGCGGTCGATCAGGGCCTCCGCGGCGCGCAGGCGTCCCTGGTGGAGGAGTTCGAGACGGCGGTCCCAGACGGGGCTGCCCGGCAGGTCGCACAGCGGCGCTCCACGCCAGAGCGCGAGCGCCTGCGCGTACTCGCCCCGGTCCACCAGCTTCTCGAAGGCCAGCAGGTCGAGCGCGCCGTCGGCCACGTCGATCGCGTAGCCGCAGCCGTCGGCGCGTAAGTGCCCGCGACCCAGCTCCGACCTGAGAGCGCTCACATAGGTACGCACGTTGGCCTGCGCCGAACGCGGCGGGCGATGCGGCCAGAGCACCTCGACGAGCTGGTCGGCGCCGACCACCCGGCCCGCGTCCAGCAGCAGTGTGGCGAGCAGCAGGCGGGGTTTCCTGCCGGAGATCCGGACGGGACGTCCGGCGGACCGGACCTCGAGCGGCCCGAGCACGTGGAAGGTGATCGACATCCGCAGCAGCTCCTCTACAGAGGCCTGACAGCCCTTGTATTGGTTTTGGACGATTTATGTGCGGCCAATGCAGACCCTTGTCTCAGAGATCCCACGGGAAAGGATCACCCCATGAAGCTCAGCGGAGCAATGGTCGCGGGCATCGCGCTGTTATTCAGCCTTGCAACGACGTCGGCCGCCGCAGCCGACCCGGCGCCGGAGTCGGAGGAGGCGCAGATCCTGGCGACCAACTTCCAGCTGCCGTTCCCCTGCGGCCAGTCCTGGACGGGCAACTCCAGCGCCAGCAGCGCGCACCGCTCGTACGAGATCGACTTCAACCGCGGCAGCACCGCGGACGCCGACCTCGGCGACACTGTGGTGGCCGCCGCGGCCGGCACCGTGGTGATCTCGGCACACCAGGGCTCGACGAACGGCTTCGGCAACCTTGTCAAGATCGACCACGGATCCGGCTGGTCCACGTACTACGCCCATCTGAACGCGCGATCGGTCAGCCAGGGACAGTCCGTCTCCCAGGGCCAGAAGATCGGCACGGTGGGCAACACCAGCAAGCCGGGCAACAACATCAAGCCTCACCTCCACTACGAGGTACGCAAGGGAAGCAGCTACCCGGCCAACATTCAGCGGGCCGTCTTCGACGGGAAGACCTTCGGCTACCCACAGCAGACGCTGGCCAGCAAGAACTGCGGCGGCTCCAGCAACCCGTACTCACCGCAGGAGGTCTGCGGCTCGGGCTTCAACGTGATCGACTCGGCCGGGCTCGGCGGCAACGGCACCGTCTACCTGCTCTACAACAGCGGCAACCGCAGCAACTGCGTGGTCACGCTGAAGTCGAAGTCGCTGGGTTCCGCCACGGCGACCAGCGCCTACCTGGAGGTGCAGGGCAGTGCGAGGAAGACCGACTCGGGCAACTTCTCCTACTACGCGGGGCCGGTGACCGCGTCCGCGCCCAGCACCTGCGTCAAGTGGGGCGGCTCGGCCGGCGGCGTCAAGTACGACAGCCCCTGGGAACACTGCGACTAGGACCGGGCCGGGCGGTGGCGCGCCGCCCGGCCTACGCCTGCGCGATCGTGTCGACCACGTCGACGACGTAGACCATGGGCGCGGGCCCAGGGGACGGCACGGCCACCCGGCTGCCGACGCGCAGGCCGTCCAGCGCGTCCGTCCAGCCCGCGGGCACGGAGCCCTCCTCCAGGGTGAACGCGCTGGGCCCACCCCTGCGGAACGACGAGTCGACGACCGTACGCGACGGCCAGGAGGCGGCGACGTACTGGACCACGATTCTCGCGCCCGCCACGACCTGCGGGCCTGATCCGTCGATGAGGACGCGCGGCCTCGCGGCCGGCGTCAGGTCGGCGGGCACGACCGGCAGGGTACGCCCGACGAGCCGGGCGTCGGGCGGGTAGCCGCCCAGGATGTCGAAGACCAGCACCAGCGTGTCCGCCGGGGCCAAGCCGGTCAGCGGCAGGTCGGGGCCGAGAGCGTCGGCGGCGGGGCTGATCAGCATGACCCTGCTGCCGGCCGGCCGGCCGATGAGCGACTGCCGCCACGTCTCCGACACCTGCCTGCCGTCGAAGACCACAGTGGTGGGCTGGTGTCCATCGTGGGTGCTGAGGTAGGGCTCGTTGCCCGACCAGCGCCGGATGTCGACGTCTGCGAGCACCACGTCACCCGGGACCGTGCGCCGGCCGCTGCCCACCGACAACACCACGATGCGCGGCGTGTGGCCCGGGTTCCCCTCCGGGATGGCGACGACCGGTTTGCTGCCGAACGAGCCCGTGACGACGGGCTGCATGCCCTCTTCCGCCACGCCACACGAGGTGGCCAGCATGAACAGGGCGGGCCAGATCGAACGCACATTCTCCTCCAGGGCCAGGTCCGAAGGGGTTACTTGCCGTTATGGCGAAAAGGAATGCTGCGGCTCTCGCCATCTCACGACAAAGGGCGCGGGACACTGGGGTACGTGAGTCGAACCGATGGGGCGAGCAGGCCGAAGCTGGCGCGCAGGGTCGCCGACGCGGCCGAGATCGCGCTGACCGCCAGGAAATACGTGACCTTCATCGACGTGGTGACGGGCCTGCGCTGGCTGCACACCAGGCACGTCGACGTCTGGCGGCAGGGCAGGGCGGCCACGCTGGCCGAGCTGGCCGCCGTCGACGAGGACCGCCTGCTCACCGCCGCCGTCCTGCTGCGGGAGTGGGCCACGGCCAAGGGGCTGCGGCCGGTCGACATGCCGTACGCGGCCGGCACCCGCGACCGCCGCGAGCTGCGTTTCACCTCGAAGGACGGGCAGGACACGTTCCGCGTGCACTGGCTCTCGCCCGATCTCAGCGAGGCCCGCGTGCGGCGGCTCATCGAGGCGCGGAGCAAACCGCCCGACCTGGTGGCGGTGGCCCCGCTCGACGACTGGACGTGCGCGGCCTGCGGCGACACCGGCCCCTACCTGATCATGGAGGACGACCGGCCGCACTGCCTCACCTGCACCGACCTCGACCACCTGATGTTCCTGCCGTCGGGCGACGCGGCCCTCAGCCGCCGGGCCAAGCAGGGCAGCGGCCTGTCCGCGGTGGTCGTCCGCTACAACCGGCGGCGCAAGGTCTACCAGCGCATGGGGCTGCTGGTGGAGGAGGCCGCGCTGGCCGCCGCCGAGGAGCGCTGCCTGGCCGACGAGGAGGTACGCCTGCGCCGCAGGGAACGCGACCGCGTACGCAGGGCGGAGCAGGACGTCGAGTTCCAGGCCAGGATGGCGGCCGAAATCGCCAGGTTGTTCCCCCACTGCCCCGAGCCGCGGGCGCGGGAGATCGCCGAGCACGCCGGCCAGCGTGGCAGCGGCCGGGTCGGCCGGTCGGCGGCGGCCAGAGCGCTCGACGAGAGCGCCATCACGCTCGCGGTGATCGCCTCCATCCGGCATCTCGACACCGACTACGACCGGCTGCTGATGTCCGGCGTGCCCCGAATGGAGGCGCGAGACCTGGTCAGGGAGCGCATCGAACACAGGCTCGACGAGTTCCGGGGTAACGTGCGGACATGAGCGACTGGCATGACGTACGTGAGGAGCTGCGCGCGTTCGCCCTCGGGCTGCCCGAGAGCCACGAGGCCCACCCGTGGGGCGAGACGGTGATCAAGGTGAACAAGAAGGTGTTCCTCTTCCTCGGCTTGGAGGAGCAGACCGAGAAGTGGGACCCGACGTTCGGCGTGAAGCTGCTGTCGGAGGCGCACGGCCACGCGCTGACCGTCGAGGGGGCGCAGCCCAGCGGCTACGGGCTCGGCAGGGCGGGCTGGGTGACCGTGCCGTTCCTGTCGGAGCTGCCGGAGACCGAGGTGCTGCTCGACTGGGTGGAGGAGAGCTACCGGGCGATCGCCCCCGAACGCGCGGTCAAGCAGCTCGACGAGGCTAGGTGACGGCCAGCCGCCTGGCGTACCTCTCGTCCAGCCACAACTTCTTGTCCAGCACCTCCAGCAGCGTGACGGCGGCGTCGTGGACGTCGGCGTAGCCGACGTAGAGCGGCGCGAAGCCGAACCTGAGGAGGTCGGGGGCACGGAAGTCGCCGTGCACGCCGTGGTCGATCAGCGCCCGCATCACCGGATAGCCGTCGGGGTGGTGGAAGCTCACCTGGCTGCCGCGCGCGGCGGCGTACGCCGGTGAGACGAGCTTCAGCGCGTCGCCGACGAGGTCCACGAAGAGAGAGGTCAGCGCCATGCTCTTGGCCCGCACCTGCGCCATCGGCACCTCCTCCCACAGGTCGAGCGCGGCGTCGAGGGCGGCGAGCGACAACACGTGCGGGGTGCCCACCGCGAACCGCCTGACGCCCTCGGCCGGGCGGTAGCCGGACTCGAACGCGAACGGCTCGGCGTGGCCGTTCCAGCCGGACAACACGTTCTCGGCGGCGGCGTGGTGGCGCGGGTTGACGTAGAGGAAGGCGGGCGCGCCCGGCCCGGCGTTCAGATACTTGTACGTGCACCCGAGCGCGAAGTCGGCAGCCGACACGTCCACCTCCATGGCGCCCACGCTGTGGCACACGTCCCACACCATGAGCGCCCCCGCCGCCTGCACCTCGGCGGTGACCGCGGGCACGTCGTGGCGGGCGCCGGTGCGGTAGTCGACCTCCGCCAGCAGCACCACGGCCGCGTCGTCGAAGCGCCCTTCCGCGACGTCGCGCAGCTCGTAGCCGCCGAGCAGCCCGGCCAGCCCCTGCACCATGTAGTGGTCGGTGGGGAAGTTCCGTACGTCGGAGACGATCACGCGGCGGTCGGGGCGCAGCCGCAGCGCCGCCGCGACCGCCTGGAAGACCGCGATGGAGGTGGTGTTGCCCACCACGACCTGCCCGGGGCCGGCGCCGATCAGCGGGGCCAGCCGGTCGCCGACCGTCACCGGCTGCTCGAACCACCCCGAGTGGTTCCAGCCGCCGACGAGTTGCCCGCCCCACTCTTCCTCGACCGCGCGGCGCACCCGCTCGGCGACGCGACGGGGCAGCGCGCCCAGCGAGTTGCCGACGAGGTAGACGACCCCTTCGGGCAACACGAACTCGTCCCTGAAGCGCCGCAGCGGGTCGCCGGCGTCGAGCGCGACGCACTGCTCACGCGAGATCGCCGGACCGGGCGGAACGACAGGTTCACGCGAGACGGCCTGGTCGTGCGGGCTCACGCCGTGAACACCCCGCGCACGGAGCCGAGCCCGTCGATGCGGGCCTCGAACTCGTCCCCGGCCTCGACGGGCACCACGGGGCCGAGCGCGCCGGTCAGCACGACGTCGCCGGCGCGCAGCGCGTACTCCGTGCGGCCCAGCCGGGTGGCCAGCCAGACGGCGGCGTTGAGCGGGTGGCCCAGGCAGTCGGCGCCGGAGCCGGTCGACACCTCCTCGCCGCCCCTGGTCATGGTCATCCCGGCCGCACGCAGGTCGACCCCTTTCAGGGGGACGGGCGTGCCTCCCAGCACGTACGCCCCGGCGGAGGCGTTGTCGGCGATCGTGTCGGCCAGGGTGATGTCCCAGTCGGCGATGCGGGAGTCGGCGATCTCGATCGCGGGCAGCGCGAACTCCACCGCCCTGATCACGTCGGCCACCGTGAACGGCCCGCCACTCAGGTCACGGCCGAGCACCAGCGCGACCTCGGCCTCGGCGCGCGGCTGCACGAACCTGCTCACGGGTACGGGCAGCCCGTCGCAGTAGGACGCGTCGGCGAACAGCATGCCGAAGTCGGGCTGGTCGATGCCCATGCGCTGTTGCAGCACCTTGTTGGTCAGGCCGATCTTCCTGCCCGTGAGCCGCCGCCCCTCGTCGAGCGCCCGCCGGGTGTTGATCTCCTGTACGGCGTAGCCGTCGGCGGCCGTACTGACCAGGTCCCTGATGGGCGGGCACGGCTTGCCCGTACGCGCGGCCTCCAGCAGCCGGTCGGCGGCCTGGGAGCGTGCGTCCACGGCCTGTGACCATTCGTCATACATCGGGTTGCTCCAGTTTGATGGTGATCGTGGTGGGTTCAGAGTAGAAGTCGAGCGACTGGGTGCCGCCCTCCCGGCCGATGCCCGACAGCTTCACGCCGCCGAACGGGGTGCGCAGGTCGCGCAGATACCAGGTGTTGACCCAGACGAGCCCGGCCTCCAGGCGCTGCGCCACCCGGTGGGCCCGGTCGAGACCAGTGGTCCAGAGCGTGGCCGCCAGTCCGTAGTCGCTGCTGTTGGCCAGGTCGATCGCCTCGGTCTCGCTGTCGAAGGGCGCGACGTGGCAGACGGGCCCGAAGATCTCTTCCCTATTGAACCTCGACCATTCCGACAAACCTGTCACAACCGTCGGTTCCACGAAATATCCGGAATCGCGGTGGTCGTTGAACGCGGGGACGCCGCCTCCGGTGTGCACCTTGGCTCCCTCCGAGCGGGCCAGGGCGTAGTAGGAGAGCACCTTGTCGCGGTGCTCCAGCGAGATCATCGGCTGCGGCTCGACCTCCTGGGCCCGGCTCGCCAGCCTGGCGCAGAACTCCTCGAAGATCGAGCGCTGCACGTAGAGCCGCTCGGTGCACAGGCAGACCTGGCCGCCGTTGGTGAAGACCGACTCCACGGCGCCGTCGACCGCCCGGTCGAGGTCGCAGTCGTCGAAGACCAGCCCGGCGTTCTTGCCGCCCAGCTCGAACGAGATCGGCTTGACCCGGTCGGCCACCGTCTTCATGATCGTGGCGGCCGTCCTGGTCGAGCCGGTGAACGTCACGCCGTCGACCCCGGGGTGCTCGACGAGGAGCTGACCCGACGCACCATAGCCGAAGATGACGTTGACCACGCCCGGCGGCAGGCCGGCCTCCGCGCAGATGTCGGCGAACACCGCCGCCGAACCCGGTGTTGCCTCCGAGGGCTTGACCACCACTGTGTTGCCCGCGACGAGCGCGGGGGCCAGTTTCCAGGTCATGAGCAGGAACGGCAGGTTCCACGGCACGATCACGGCGACGACCCCGAGCGGCCTGCGCACGGTGTAACTGAGCACGCCGGACAGGTGGAAGGCCTCGTCGGGGCGCTGGGCGGCGATCTCGGCGAAGGCGCGGAAGTTCGCGATGCCGCGAGGGACTTCGAGCGTGCGGGTCTGTTCGTACGGTTTGCCGGTGTCGGCGACCTCGGCCGCCACCAGGTCGTCGAAGCGGGACTCGATGCCGTCGGCCAGGCGGCGCATCCATCCGGCGCGCTCGCCGACGGGCAGCGCCGCCCAGTCGCGCGCCGCCTCCCTGGCCGCCCGGACCGCACGGTCGACCACCTCCGGGTCGGCCTCGTGCGCCTGCCGCACCACCGCGCCCGTCACGGGATCATGGACGGGGAACGGATTGCCCGCGGCCACCGGCAGGCCACCGATGAAATGGGTCAGCACAACACTCTCCTCCATCTCTCTGTATAGATCGCTGTGCGGTCGATGGACCACGGGTGGCCCGGGGACACGGAGCCTTCGATCGCATCGTCTCGGTGGATGACCCTGTCCGGATGGACATCTTCCGGTACCCCTTGATCGCCCGCGATCATGGTCGGATGGCGCGGACGTGGGAATTGTGGGGACCAGTCATTATTGCTGGTACATTTGCGCTCCCCCTGGCCTTGCTAGCAAGCTTGCTTCTCTTCCGCCACCGCACCAGGGCCGGGCATCACACGGCCCTGCGCACCTCCGTCGCCGACGTCGGCATCGTGACCGGGACCACGCCGTGGATCTGGATGATCCTCACTCCGTCCACAGGTCAGACGGGTTTCAGTCTCGTCCCGTTCACCGACCTCGCGGACCTGACCCGGGCACCGTGGCAGGCGGTGTTGGTCCAGGTCGGGGGCAATCTGCTGGTCTTCGCGGCGCTCGGGGCGCTGCTGCCGGTGCGCAGCCGGGCGATGTCCTCGACAACCCGCGTTGCGGCCGTCGCCGCGGGCTTTTCGGTCCTCGTCGAGGTGCTCCAGTACGCCCTGCGGCTGGGCCGTTTCTCCTCTGTGGACGACGTCATCCTCAACACGACGGGCGCTGTGATCTTCGCTTTGGTTACTCGCCGCTGGTGGGCCGGTCGAGTACCGGCCGTGACCATTTCGCGGTAACGGACCGCTAAAACATCGCGGAATTCACCACACGGGCACGATCCGCTCAAAAGAAGCTCGCGACCGCACCTGTGTATCTGTGCGATCGTGGACAAGACGGGGCAAGTTCTCTGGAGACGCCACAACCTGGTTGGTGACAGAGGGTGATCAAACGTGTCTGAATCCCCGGTACCCCACGAGCCCCCTATCTATCGCCGCATCGCCGACGGCCTCCGCGCCCGGATCCTGTCCGGCGAACTGCGCGACGGGGACCGACTACCGGGCGAGAACGCGCTGATGGCCGAATACGCAATCGCACGGGCGACCGCCAGGCAAGCGCTTGCCGTACTGATCAATGAAGGGTTGGCAGTACCCAAACGAGGTTCGGGGGTTTACGTGCGACTGTTCAAACCGATCCGCAGGCACGGCTCACGCCGGCTGTCACGCGAGCAGTGGGGTCAGGGACGGGCCATCTGGGACGCCGACGCGCGCGGCCGTCCCTTCGACGTCGACCGGGTGGAGGTGGTGCTGGAGCAGGCGTCCGACGAGGTGGCGAGCGTACTCGACAGCCTGGAGGTCTGGGTGCGCAGGCGGCGCTACTCCGTCGACGGCAGGCCCGTGCAACTGTCCACCTCCTTCTTCCCCGCCCACCTGGTGGAGGGCAGCGCGATCACCCTTCCCCACACCGGCCCGGGCGGGGCCTACGCCAGGCTGGGCGACCTCGGCGTGCCGCCCGCCCACTTCACCGAGGAGGTGCGCGCCCGCATGCCGGCGCCGCGCGAGAGCGCCATGCTGGACCTGCCGGGGGGCACGCCGGTGATCGTGATCGCCCGCACGGCGTACACGTCGGGAGGGTTGCCCGTCGAGGTCAACGAGATGGTGCTGGACTCCGCCGCGTACGTACTCCAGTACGACTTCGATGCCTAGGTCAAGGTGATCTGTCAAGCGGGAAGGTTGACCTGACCGTCACGATCATAGAATTCTCTAGAGAGGTGGAGCATCTTCTAAGGAGATGGAACCTCGCCTGGGGGCCCGGGAAAGGTGGACGGAGATGTCCTTTGACCGACATCTTGCCGAAATAGCCCGGGAATTCCCTCACTGGACCATCTGGCGGAGCGATGCGGGCCGCTGGTGGGCCACGAGACACCATCCGATCAGCGCGGCGCAGCGCGAGGCCGGATGCGCGATGACCATCGACGCGGACGACCCGGAGGGCCTGCGCGACCAGCTCCGGGACCAGGAGAGAAGGGCCGGCGAGCAGCACTCGTGGCGGGCCGGCCCCGCACCTCCCTGACGCCGGCCGACAGCGACCGGCGCCACCACGAGCAGCCCGGTGCCGGGTCCAGCGTCTCGGCGGCCCCGGCACCGGGCCACCACAGGCACGGAGGGGCCACGAACGCGGAAGCCTCCGACCCTATCGGGGGCGGAGGCTTCCGCTCAGCACCGTCGTCTCCCCGCCACGGCGGGCAGCGGCCCTACTTGTTCACCTCGGACAGACGGATGACGTTCACCTCGGTGTCGTCGGACACCTTGACCTTCTGGGTCTTGTCCGAGTCGTCCTCGTCGACGACGACCCGCACGTCCTCCTGCGGCCCAGCGGGAGCCGGCGCAGGAGCCGGCGCGGGCGTGGTGCCGGACGCCGGGGCAGGCATCGCGCCGGACGCCGGCGCGGGCGGCATCGCGTTGTCGGGGATCAGCGGCCCGGCGGCCGACTCGCTGCGCATGAGGTCGCCGAGCACGGTGCTGACCTCGGTCAGCCGCCGCACGACCTCGGTGTGCGTGTTGGTCAGATATTCGACCCGGCGGCCCGCCTGCTCGTCGAGCGTGGCGGTGCGCTGCCTGGCCGACTCCAGCATCGAGTCGGCTTCCTCGCGTGCGCCCGTCACCAGCTGCTCGGCCTGCGCGTTGGCGTTCTGCAGCAGCTGGTCCGACTGTGTCTGGGCCGCCGCGAGCACCCGTTCCGACTCGGCCTTGGCCTCTCTGAGCGCCTCTTCCGCCTCGTTGCGGGCCGCCGTGAGCTGCTCCTCCGCGTCGGCGCCCGCCTGGGCCAGCATCCGCTCCGCCGACTGCGTGGCCTCGTTCACCCGCCGCTCGGCCTCGGCCTGGGCGGAGGAAAGGATCTTGTCGGCGGTTTCGCGGGACGTCGTCACCAGGCGCTCGGACTCCGACTTGGCCGCGTCGCGCACGCTGGCGGCCTCGGCCTCGGCGTCTTCACGCTTGGCCGCGGCCTCCTCCTCGCCCAGCCGCAGGATCTGCGCGAGGCGAGGGCTGAGGTCCTCATAACTCTGTGGCGTCTCGACCATGCGGCGCCTGGCCTCCGCCAGCTCGATACGGCCCTGCTCGGCCTGATCGATCGCGCGCGCCAGCCGCTCTTCAAGATCACGTACCTGGTTTCGGACACGGACCATGTAGTCGTGAACCTGACGGCGGTTGTAGCCGCGCATCACGACTTCGAAGGTGTCCTCTTGCATCAGATCGGGGAGGCTCTCGTGCTGGTTTGTCATGGGGGTTACCTAAGGGTGGTTTGCGTGAGGCGGGGGAAAACTGCGGGTTGTGAGGGTTCGGCAACGAGACGTCAGGAAACGACTTTCCTGCCATCTGCCCACGTCCGCAACCCGAACGCCATACCCGGAGCAGGAATTACGATGTGACGGATGTACATAGCAGCGTTGGATAACGGGGCAGCTCCGGACATTCATCCCGAGGCGTACATCGCGCCTGGTGCCGTGGTCGTGGGCAGCGTGCGGGTGGGCCGAGCGTCCAGCATCTGGTACGGCTCCGTTCTCCGGGGTGACGACGAGCGGATCGAAATCGGCGAAAAGTGCAACGTACAGGATCTGTGTTGCCTGCACGCCGACCCGGGTGAGCCGGCGATCCTCGAAGACCGGGTGAGCCTCGGCCACAAGGCCATGGTCCACGGCGCTCACGTCGAGTCGGGCGCGCTGATCGGCATCGGCGCGATCGTGCTGGGCGGCGCCCGCGTCGGAGCGGGCACCCTCGTGGCGGCGGGGGCGCTGGTCGGGCCCGGCAAGAAGATCCCCTCGGGCGTGCTGGTCGCCGGCGTGCCGGGGAAGATCGTGCGCGAGCTCACCGACGGCGACCGCGACTCCTTCGCCCGCACGCCGGACAACTACGCGGCCAAGGCACTCAGGCACCGGACGGCGTCATCGCTTTGATCAGCACCTCGTCCGTCACCGACGCGTTGTTCAGCGGGTCGGCGTAGTCGGGCAGCTCCGGCCGCAGGAAACGCACATAGTCGACGGTCAGCTTGAGGTCGGGCTGACCCGTGACCTGCTTGGCGTTGCCCTTGTCCGCGTCCTTCTTCAGCGTGTTGTAGCTGTCCCAGTCGGTGTAGCCGGTGATGCCCCACTGCAGCACGTCGGGGAGGGTGGACGGCCAGCGCTGCCCCACCTTCCACGTGCCCTTCTCCTCCTTGTAGAGCGCGACGAACACGCGGCCGACCCGGGCCAGCACGAGCTCGACCCAACCGTCCTTGACGGCCAGCTCCTCCGGCTTGGAGCTGCCGTCCTTGGTGTACTTCACCTCGATCTGGCCGGGCTTCTCGACGGTGCCGGTGGTGATCGACACCCAGTTGGGCTTGGCGTACGAGCCGGGCTGGCGGGCCATCAGGCCGCCGAGCGAGAACTTGCGCTTCGGCCGGCCGCCCGCCTTGCCCTCGACCTTGACCCTGGCGTGCATGACGATGTCGCCGGCCAGCTCCTGGTAGACGAAGGGGCCGCGGAAGCCGTCGAACCAGGCCGAGGTCTTGGGCTCCATGTAGAGCGAGCCCTTCGCGGTCTTGTCGACGTCGAGCTTGGCGATCCGGTCGATGTCCTTCTCGGTCTTGCTCAGCTTGGTCCACATCGACAGGTCGGCGGCGTCGTTGAACTCCGTCGTGGCCTCGCCCACCTCACCGCCGGGCGCCGGCGGCGTGGCGTTCTCCAGCGTGAGCACGCCGGGCCCGGTCGGCGACGGCGGCGCCGCCGCGCCCGTGCCGCAACCGGAGAGCACGCCTACGATCGCCAGCACCCCTGCTACCTTCGCCCTCATACTGGAACATTCTGCCGTGAAAAGCCGATGGATAAGCCGGGTACGGCCAGTACGATGACGGCCGTGCGACCTTGGGATGTGTTCACCTCCGCGGAGGCCGAGATCCGGGCGATGGTCGCAGACCCACGCTGGCAGGCGCTTTCGCCGCCCGACCGCGCTCACGTCCTGGCGGCCAGGATCCTCGTGACCCCCGACGGCGACAGGTGGCTGTTCGGCGCCCACGCCCGGTGGCACCTGCACGATCCCGCCGACGGCCGCTGGCTCCTCGCGCCGCCGCCGCGCGGCACGCGGGCGCGTCAGGTGGGCCATCCCGCGGCGGTGCTGCCCGACGAGGTGATCCCGGAGGGCTCCGACTTCCACGCGGAGCCGGGCTCGACCCAGGCGTTCATCGGCCCGGACGTGTCCGAGAGCCTCACGGAACGGGTGCGGGTGCTGCTGCGGGCCGGCGGGCGCAAGTCAGAGCTCGACTACCCGCTGACCGCCTTCGGCGAGATCTTCGCCTCCGACGTGCCGAGCACCGTCGCCGCCGTCTGGGGCACGATCATGTGGTGCGCGTACGCGCCGGCGTTCGACGGCAACGAGCGGCTCATCACGGTGTTCGGCGAATATCTGTGCCGCCCGCTGCCCGGGGACGAGTGGGTGCGCTGGCTGCCCGCGCCGCCGCTGCTCGACCTCACCACCCTCGTGGCCGAACGGCTGCGGGCGGGCCGGCCGAAGGCCGCGCTCAGGCTGGCGGCCGTGATGGCCGACACGGCCCAGATCCTGCTCTCCGACACCCGGTTCAGGCCGCGGGCGCTCGCCCTGCTCACGATGGTCGAGCCCATGCTGCGCCACCAGGGCATCGACGACGCACACGTGGACGAGGAGACCCTGCGCCAGGCGTGGTTGCGGCGCCGCCCCGCGCGGCTGGCCCGGGCGACGCTCGTGGAGAGCGACCCCGCGGCGCACTTCTCGCACTCGGTCTACGACCTCGTGGACACGCTGCGGTTCACGCCCCGCCCGCCGGCGGCCGCGGCGACACTCCTCGCCGACCTGTCCGACTCCCAGGGAGTGCTGCCCGCGCTGCTGGACCACCGGCTCAGGATGGCGTACGACGAACTGGCGCGGGCCGGGCTCACCGGCACCTCGGCGAGGGAGCAGACCGAGCCCGACGGCTTCCCCGTGCAGGGGCGGCCCGGCGGGGTGTCGACGGCGCCCGCGCCGGTGGCCGAGATCGCGCCGCCCGACCGCGGGAGCACGGCGGCGGTGCTGGGGGCCGCGTACGCCATGGGGCTGGCGTGGAGCAGGCTGACGGGGGCCAAGCTGCCGGAGCGGGGGCTGGCGGGACAGGCGGCACTCGTGCGTAAGATCATTCACCAACGCGATGATCGTCACACAGGTCACACGTAAAGCACTAATACCGATATTTCACCCTAACTCCGCCTATATCGTTCCATCACTTGCGATAACAGGAAATTCGCTGAATTGTGATCTGCGCCTCGGGAAATGATCCCCCTGGGGCCCCCATGGCGCGGAAAGGAATGACCCCGATGGGCCATGTCGCCTGAAGGGTCTTCGCCGTAACCTCGAAGAGGGTGTGGGCTGCGGAAGGAAAGGACGACGCGGTGGGGCACAACGACCTGGACTCTCGGGTCCACGACCGTGTCGCGTTGGACGAGATTGCGCTCTACGCCGAGGTGCTCACCGCCGTGGCAGTCAGTGAACGGCGGCTGACCTTGGACGAACTCGACGACGCGCTCGGATTGCGGACTTCAGCGAGTCACTAGTAAAGATCATTTAATTTCTGGCCCCGGGAACCGGGTTCCTGACTCCTCCGAGTCCAGGACGATGGTTTCCGGGGTTTCACATAACTAGTCATCCCGCCACCCGTCTCCTACGTACGGACGAGGTCCCCATTACGTACGGACTAGCCTCCATCGGTCCCTACGAGCGGACGAGGCGGGCGATCGCCGCCGAGGCCTCCTTCACCTTCGCCTCGGCCTCCGGGCCGCCGTTGTTGATCGCGTCGGCCACGCAGTGGGAGATGTGCTCCTCCAGCAGCCCCAGCGCCACCGCCTGCAGCGCGCGCGTGGCCGCGGAGACCTGGGTGAGCACGTCGATGCAGTAGGCGTCGTCGTCCACCATGCGCTGCAGGCCCCGGATCTGCCCCTCGATCCGCCTGAGTCGCGTCAGATAGGCCTGCTTGTCTCCGCTGTACCCATGCATGCTTCTACGGTACCCGTAACCCGTATAGCCGGGCCGCGCCGCGAACCTCACCTGAGGCCGGCGATCAGCTTCTCCCACTGGTCGGCGACCTCGTCGGCCGCGTGGCGCACCGCGGTGTCGAGCGCGCCCGCGGCGAGGGAACGCCGCCTGCGCTCGTCGTCGATCAACGCCAGCAGCGCCACCGCGAACGGCTGCGGGTCGGCCTCGACGTCGGGCACCAGCACGCCGTTATAGCCCGTCGCGACGAACTCCTTCGCCCCCCTGGCCCCTTCGAGCGCCACCACGGGCACCCCGCAGCCCATGGCCTCCAGCACCGTCATGCCGAGATCGTCTCCGCGCGAGGCGCTGGCCACGATCGACGCCTTGGCGAACTCGCCGGCCAGGTCGGGGGTCGTGCCCATGAAGTAGACGTGGTTGTGCAGGCCGAGTTCGCTGACGAGCGCGCGCAGCCGCCGCTCCTCAGGGCCGCCGCCGTAGAGCCGCAGCGCCCAGTCGGGCCGCTTGTCCACGATGATGGCGAACGCCCTGATGAGCCGGTCGTACGCCTTGACCGCCACCAGGCGCCCGCCGGTCGCAACGATCCTGTTGTCCATCCGCGAGCGCGGCCACGGCCCGGCGGGCAGCGCGTCCAGCAGGGCGTGCACGGGCGGCCCTCCGCTGAGGAGCTTCGCCCACTCCTCCTGGGCGGAGTCCGTGGCCGTCACGACGGCGTTGAGGCGCGGGTAGAAGCGTTGGACGGGGCCCGGCACGGCCGGCCTCCCCCACTCCCTGGCGATCTTGAGGATCTCGCGCGGCGCGTGCTTGGCGGCCTGCACGCTCAGCCCCGGCCTGGTGGTGATGAGGATGTCGGTCCTGAGATTGCGCAACATCCGCCAGAGCGCCACCTCGGTGCGCACCTGGCCGCGCGGCAGCAGATGCCTGACCCCCGGTCTGGCGTCGATCACGCTGCGCATGGACACGCCGGGGCCGACGGGGAAGAACGGTTTCTCCTTCTGCCGCCTGACGCTGATCACCTCGACGTCGTGGCGTTCGGCGAGGGCGGTGGCGAGGTTGAGCGTGGCGCGCACGTCGCCGCGCATGCCGTACGCGGACGTGAGGACCAGGCTGACCTTCATCCGCCCACCTCGATCCGCAGCTCGTCGTCAGAGGTGTAGCAGGGTCTGATCGGCACGCCGTCGACCGTGGCCGACGGATAGTGCAGCCGCCGTCGTTTTCCGTCGACGTCGTCGAGCCGCGCCCCCAGCTTCATCGGCGTGGCCACTCCCTCCACCCGGAGCGCCGGTTCCCACGAGCCGAAGCTCGCGGGATCCTCCCCCTCCTGGTGGTCGGCCGCCAGGACGTCGACGAGCGAGACGGCCGCGTGGAAGCGCACGCCCTGCACGGTGGCCGTGGCCGACACCCGGGCGCTCGTCTGCCTGCGGTCGAGGGTCAGCATCGCCTCGTGGCGGCAGTCGTCGTCCTCCAGCCCGGTGTAGGCCAGCAGGCCCATCACCTCGAAGCGGCCTTCCCTGAACCAGATGGCCCGCACCTCGGCCACCGGCTCCGCCTCGGAGATCTTCAGCGCCAGGTAGCCGTTGCGGGTGCGGTAGGAGCGGTAGGCGAGGGTGCGCCTGCACAGCGCGTACGCGTCGAGATGGTCGAGGGAGAAGCCGGGATCGACGCTGCGGAGCCTGACCCGTTTGCCGTCGTGGCGCAGATAGGCGTCCCAGCGTCCGGCGCTGAGCTCCAGCGGCGCGAGCGAGACCGCGAGCGTGGCCTCGCGTGCCCGCGCGCCTGGTGTGCCGAGCAGCACGTCGCGTTCCACCCCCGTGGTGCGGTGCCTCAACACCAGTTCGGTGCCGTCCTGCAGTGGTTCGTCGATGGCAAGCCGGAGAGAGAGAACGTCGGCCAGAGTGACTTCGGCGTCCGTCACCACGACGCCCATCACGAGCCCCCTCCCCGTCGAATAGAGCCATGCGACGTTGAGGTTACCGTGATTTTCCCGTTATGTGGATGCCAGATTTGCTGTTCCCCACCCCTATTGACGTGCAGAACTCCTCCACAAGGGCTGTGGAGGAGTCCGACTTGGGGTGGTCAGGAAGCGCCCTTGACCGATTTGATCAACAGCTGGGCGACGTCCACGACTTCGAGCGATTCCTTGGCTTCACCACTGTTCTTCTTCTCGCTGATGGCGTCGCCGAGCATCACCATGCAGAACGGGCACGCGGTCGAGACGGTGTCAGGATCGGTGGTCAGAGCCTCGTCGACGCGCTCGGTGTTGATGCGCTTGCCGATCCGCTCCTCCATCCACATGCGGGCGCCGCCGGCGCCGCAGCAGAAGCCGCGGTCCTTGTGGCGGTGCATCTCCTGCGTCTTGACGCCCGGCACCTTCGCCATGATGTCGCGGGGTTGTGAATAGACCTTGTTGTGGCGGCCGAGGAAGCACGGGTCGTGGTAAGTGATCTTCTCCTCGATGGGCGTGACGGGGGTGAGCAGGCCCTCGTCCACCAGCTTCGCCAGCAGCTGCGTGTGGTGCACGACCTCGTACGTGCCGCCCAGTTGCGGATATTCGTTGGCCAGGGTGTTGAAGCAGTGGGGACAGGTCGCCACGATCTTCTTCACACCCGCGTCGTTGAGCGTCTCGATGTTCTGCTGGGCGAGCATGTTGAACAGATATTC
Source organism: Nonomuraea sp. K271 (assembly GCF_009908215.1). Taxonomy (NCBI): domain Bacteria; kingdom Bacillati; phylum Actinomycetota; class Actinomycetes; order Streptosporangiales; family Streptosporangiaceae; genus Nonomuraea; species Nonomuraea sp. K271. The sequence goes on from NZ_JAAAHR010000027.1 coordinate 54,987, forward strand.
CATGCCGAGGCGCCGGGCCGGGTCGCCGGTGCACGCCTCCATCGGGCCGAGCACCGCGAATTTCACGCCCGCGATGTGCAGCAGCTCCGCCACGGCCTTGGTGGTCTTCTTGGCGCGGTCCTCGAGCGCGCCCGCGCAGCCCACCCAGAACAGGTATTCGGCGTCGGCGGGCATCGTGTCCTCTACCACCTCGACCTCGAAGTCGAGCTCCTCGATCCAGTCGGCCCGCTTCATCTCGGACATGCCCCACGGGTTGCCCTTGTTCTCCAGGTTCTTCACCATCACCCCCGCCTCGGACGGGAACGACGACTCGACCATCACCTGGTAGCGGCGCATGTCGAGGATGTGGTCGATGTGCTCGATGTCCACGGGGCACTGCTCGACGCAGGCGCCGCAGTTGGTGCACGACCAGATCACGTCGGGGTGGATCACACCCTCCTCGCCCACCAGCGGCTTCTCCAGCAGCGCCAGCACGTCGGTGTCCTTGTGCTGCTGCTCGGCCTCGGCGGCCATCAGGTAGGGGGCCGCCGCGAAGGCGTGGTCGCGCTGGTCGAGGATGAGCATCTTCGGCGACAGCGGCTTGTCGGTGTTCCAGGCGGGGCACTGCGACTGGCAGCGGCCGCACTCCGTACAGGAGTAGAAGTCGAGGAAACCCTTCCACGTGGTGTCGGCGATCTTGCCGCGGCCGAGCCGCTCGGGGTCGAGGTCCTCGTCCTCGAAGTCGACCGGCTTGCCGTCGACGCGCATCTCGACCGCCGCGCCCATGGCGTCGGGACGCCGGGAGAAGAGCACGTTGAGCGGCGCGGTGAAGATGTGCAAATGCTTGGAGTTCACCACGATGACCAGGAACACCAGCATGAAGCCGATGTGCAGGAGAAGGCCGATCTCCTCCAGCAGCGTGCTGCGCGGCAGCACGTCGCCGAGCGCGAGCGAGACGAACGCCCCCGAGGAGTAGGGGAAGTTGCCGTTGGCGGCGGCCGCGCCGCGGGCCAGGAAGAGCGTCCAGATGATGTTGAAGATCATGAACAGGACGAGCCACGCGCCGCCCAGGTGGGACCCGGAGAAACGGGACCGGCGGCCGAGCGCCTTCGGGGAGTTCTTGATCCTGATGGCCGCGAAGGCGACCAGGCCGAGCAGGCAGGCCACCGCGATGAAGTCCTGCAGGAAGCCGAGCGCGCCCCACGTGCCGATGAGCGGGATGTGGAAGTCGGGCGTGCCGGTGATCGCCCCCTGGATGATCGCGCCGTACGCCTCGATGTAGACGGTCAGCAGGATGAAGAACGCCCACATGACGAAGAAGTGGGCGACGCCCGACGCGGTCCACTTGAGCAGCTTGCGCTGACCGAACACCTCGACGAGCTGCGCCTTGATCTCGTCGGCCACGTGCGTCCTGGCGTACTCGACGCGCTCGGGCGCAGGTGGCCCCACGGTCGCGAGCTTGTACAGGAACAGCACCCTGCGGCCGGCGACGGCCACCGCCAGGACGGTCATGACAAGCCCGATGATGGCTACCCAGAGCACGGGGTCCTCCCACAGACGACGTTGGCTGTCAGCGTACGGTCACTCGCCTCGCAGCCCTCCACTGCGATCCTACCCACGGGTAACATTGCCGTGGTACGCGACATACCCTATGGTCACCGCCGCTGACAGAACAATGCTCTACCCTGTGAAGTACCTCTGGATCGTCGGCGCCAGCAACTCGACCAGCTCGTCATGACTCGCGCTCGCCAGCGGCTCCAGCCCGATCACATAGCGCCCCATGATCACGCCGAACATCTGGGCGAAGGCCGCCTCGATCCGCAGATGCGGCACCTGGAGACGGTCGGCCACCTGGTGGAGCAGCGCGTTCGAGATGAACTCACGGAACATCACCCGCACCCGGTCGTTGGTCATGGCCGAGCGGATGAGCGCCACCATCGGCTCGCGGGTCTCCGGCGTGGCGGTCACCTCCAGGAGCATCCTGACGAGGCGCTCGCCGAGCTCCTCGCGCGGGCCGGCGAGCAGCAGGGGGACGACCACCTCCGGCGTGATCGGCAGCTGCATGGCCGCCGCGAACATGCCTTCCTTGGTGTCGAAATAGTGATGCACCAGGGCCGGGTCGACCCCCGCCTCCCTGGCGATGCCGCGTACGGTCGCCTTGTCGAAGCCCTTCTCCGCGAACACCTTCCTGGCCGCCGCCAGGATCTCGCCCCGCGTGTCGGCGGAGCCCGGCCTGCGCCCGGGCCGGCGCCTGACCGTCTTCTCCTCCGAGGCCCTCCCCCGCTTCAAACCTTCCCCCGCGTCACCGGCCCACCGCCAGGTAGACCCGCATCGGCACGGACAGCACGCCCTCGGGGAAGACCTCGCGCAGCTCGGCCCGCTGCCGCTCCACCAGCTCGTCGGCCCGCCGCGGCGACAACGCCGCCATGTAGGAATGGGAACGCAGGCCGAGCAGGAAGTCCTCGATGCCGACCAGCCTGGTCCACGGGATCCACCGCTCCTCGACCACCTCGAAGGCCGAGGCGATGGGTGGCGCCGACCACCGCTCGACCGCCGGCCCCCAGTAGGAGGGCACCTCCTCCGCCAGCCGGGCTTCGTACGCGGCCAGCCATTCCGCCTGCGCGGCGTGCGCGAAGTTCCAGCAGCCCGCGATCGTGCCTTCCGGCCGCAGCACGCGCCTCGCCTCGGCGATCGAGGCAACCGGGTCGAGCCAGTGCCACGACTGGGCGTAGATCACCAGGTCGGCGACGCCTTCGGCCAGCGGCAGGGTGTTGCCGTCGGCCAGCAGGGCCGTGACGGGCACGCCCTCCTCCTCACGGCTCCGCGACACCAGCCTGGCCAGCATCTCGGCGCCCGGGTCGACCGCGATGACCTGTGTCCCGCGCGACCTCAGCGCCCGCGTCATGATGCCGGTGCCCGCGCCCACGTCGACCGCGGTGGCGCCGTCGAGGTCGACGCCGGACACCTCGGTGAGCGCGCGGTAGAGCTCGTCGGGATAGCAGGGCCTGCCCGCGTCGTACGCGTCGGCCACCCGGTCGAACACCCTGCCCAGATCCTTGATCGGCCCGTTGCTCACGTGGACGCCGCCAGGTGCAGGCGGGCGAAGGCCAGCGCCTCGGCGAGGTCGTCGATGCGCTCGGTGCGGCTTGCCGCCTTGCGGGTGTTGATCTCGAGCACGACGAGGCCCGAGTAGCCGTTGCCCGCCAGACGCTCCAGGACCTGCGCGCACGGCTGGTTGCCCCGGCCCGGCACCAGGTGCTCGTCCTTGTTGGTCACCCCGAGGCCGTCGGCCAGGTGCAGGTGGGCCAGCCGGTCGCCCAGCTTGACGGCCATCTCCATGGCGTCGGAGCCCGACACGGCCGTGTGCGACAGGTCGAGCGTGATCTGAGGGAAGGCGTAGTCGATCGGATTCCAGTCGGGGGAGTAGGGGACCACGTCGTTGCCCCTGGCTCGCAGCGGGAACATGTTCTCCACAGCGAAGACGACGTCGGTCTCGTCGCGCATCCTCGCCAGGCCGTTCTCGAAGTCGCGCGCGTAGTCGCGCTGCCAGCGGAACGGCGGATGGACCACGACCGTCGAGGCGCCCAGGCGTTCGGCCGCCTTCTGCGCCTTGACCAGTTTCGCCCAGGGGTCGCGACCCCACACCCGCTGGGTGACCAGCAGGCAGGGGGCGTGGATGGCCAGGACGGGCAGCTCGTAGTGGTCGGAGAGCCGCTCGATCACGTCGATGTCCTGGCTCACGGGGTCGGCGCCGACCATGACCTCGACGCCGTCATAGCCCAGGCGCGCGGCCAGCTCGAACGCGTCTGGAGTGCGTTCCGGATATACCGAAGCAGTGGACAATGCGATCTTCGCATTGGGCACGCGGATGACATCAGCCACGTTGCCAGCCTAAGCGGGTCACGCCGATCTGGCGCGCGAGCCCACGTGACGAGCCTGTGTCGAGCGGCCCACAACCGTCACGCAGGCGCAACCAGGGGCGCCGCGGGGCGCGCAGCGCCTAGCGTTGGAGCCATGGCACGGATAGCGAACGGTGCGATCCCCAGCCCGAACATCTGGAACGCGCCGCAGATCTACGAGCTCGAGAACCGCGCCGTCGACCCCGAGGGCGCGGCCGACGCGGCGATGCGGGAGCTGCGCCCCTGGGACGCCGCGACCGTGCTCGACATCGGCTGCGGCACCGGCTACCACCTGCCGGTCCTGGCCGCGTCGGCGTCCCGCGTCATCGGCGTCGAGCCGCACGGGGACCTGGCCGCCCTGGCCCGCCGCCGCTGCGCCGGCCTCGCCAACGTGACCGTGCACGCCGCCGCCGCACAGGACCTGCCGCTGCCCGACGCGAGCGTGGACGTGGCGATGGCGCGCTGGGCGTACTTCTTCGGCCCCGGCTGCGAGCCCGGCCTGCGCGAGCTGTCCAGGGTCGTACGTCGTGGCGGCGCGGCCTTCGTGCTCGACCTCGACGCGACGCGGGGGTCGTTCGGCCGCTGGTTCTCGCACACCGTACCCACCTACTCGCCCCGCGACGTCGAGGCGTTCTGGGTCCGTCACGGCTGGCAACGGCGGCCGCTCGACCTCAGGATGGCCTTCGAGCGGCGGGCGGACCTGGAGGCGGTGCTGCGCATCGAGTTCGCTCCCGGCGTGGCCGAGCATGCCGTCGCCGAGATTCCCGGCCTGGAGATCCCCTATCCGAACGTACTTCGCTGGCGCCACTTCTAGGGCTTGACCTTGACGTCGGTGTCAACGTTTACCGTGGTTGTATGCGCATCGGAGAGCTGGCGGAACGCACAGGGGTGAGCCCGCGCTCGCTCCGCTACTACGAGCAGCACGGCCTGCTCAGCGCCCGCCGCGCGGCCAACGGCTACCGCGAATACGGCGAGGAGGACGTCAGGCTGGTCTCCGAGATCAGGGCGCTGCTCAGCGTGGGCTTCACGCTGGAGGACACCCGGCCGTTCCTCGACTGCCTGCGTCGCGGGCACAGCTCGGGCGGCGCGTGCGCCGAGTCGGTCGAGGTCTACGAGCGCAAGCTCAAGGAGATCGACGAGGAGATCCGCGCCCTGCTCGCCCGCCGTGCCGAGGTGGCCGCCCAGCTCGCGCAGTCCTGTCCGGGTTGTTTCGTAAGGGGATGAAGATGATCACATTGACCACTGACAACTACGAGGAGCAGGTGCTCAGGAACGACAAGCCGGTGCTGGTGGAGTTCTGGGCCGAGTGGTGCGGGCCGTGCCGGATGGTGGGCCCCGTACTCGAGCAGATCGAGGCCGAGCACGGCCTGACGATCGGCAAGCTCGACACCGACGCGCACCCCGAGATCATGGCTCGGTACGGCGTGATGGCGGTGCCGACGATGCTGTTGTTCGAGAACGGCGAGCCGGTCAAGCAGATCGTGGGAGCCAAGCCGAAGCGCATGCTGGTCGCGGAGCTGGGCCTGACTTGAGGCCACGGACGACCGACGTGACCCCAGACGACCGATGTGACCCCCGGACGATCGACGAGACCAACAGAGGCCCGACGAGACCCGCGGACGACCAACGAGACCACGAAGGCGCGACGAGACCACGAAAGCCGACTAAGGGGTCGCGCGGATAGGCGGCTGGCCGCCGTCCGGATCGGTGTGCTGAGCAGAAGACGGTTGGCGAGCCGATTGTCAGAGGAGGTTGCCAGGATGTTCGCCATGACCGTTCACTCTCCCTTGATCTCCAGCCTGCCTCCGTCGTGCCACGAGATCGTGGACTTCGATCTCGTCACTCTCGACGGCAAGTTGATCCTCGTCGGCAGCCCCGGGCAAGACCGGCGTGCGTGCACCTGGGATCCGGCCAGCGACCGCTGGACACATCACGAGCTCGACATCGTGGACGAGCGCTTCCCGCTCACGGACCTCACTGCGATCGGTGCTGCGGTGGTGGACGGCCGGATCGTGATCGGCGGCGGAGGTGACCACCAAGGCTTCGCCATGTGGGATCTGGAGACAGGCAAGGTTCGGCTGAGCGCACAGGAGGGCGGCACGGGCTCGGTGGTCAGGGCCGATTTCGGTGATCGCTCGATACTGCTCGTGGGATTCGTCGGAACTTGGGGCGTGCAGTTGTGGGACCCGTCCGGTGCCGAGCCGGAGGACTGGGGTGACGGCGATGGCGACCTTGACGACCAGGACGATTCGGTGACAGAGCCGGAGCAGCCCTCGCCTTATGACTCTCTCGTGGACATCGAGGAGCTGGAATGCCGGTCGGGCGCCAGTAGCGCCGCCGCGGCGGGACTGCTGGCAGGCCGGCCGGTCGTGGTGGCCGGCGGCCGGGATGGTGGCGTGCTGGTGTGGGGCATCGAGGAAGAGCGGCACCTCGTCGAATTCGACGACCTCGAGGAGAAGCCCACCGAGTTCGCCCTGGCCTCGGTCGACGGTCGTATGTGGGTGGTCGCAGCGGGCGGGCAGAGCATCGTGCTGGGAGACCCCGAATCCAGCGGTTGGGGCGAACCCTTCACCGTGCCCGGGGGCGAAATCAGGTGCTTGACCGCGGGAACCGTGTACGGTCGTGCGTTCGCCGCCACCGGCGCGATGGACGGTACCATCTGCGTGTGGGACCTGGCCGAGCGCCGGCTGCTGGACCGGCCGCTCCAGGGGCACGGCAGCGAGGTGTTCGGACTGCGGGTGGCCGATCTTGACAGCCGCCCGGTGATCATCAGTAGTGCTCACAACGACTCGGTCCACCTCTGGGAGTTCCCGTCGTAGAGGTCATGGGCAGCGGTTCGGGCGTTCGTCCCAGCGGTGGGTGGTCCGTGCTCGGCGGATGAGGCTGCCATGATCACCAAGCCCTGTGCCCGTTCTGCTGCCGGGTCCCCCCACGCCTATCTGCGCGCCCTCAAAGGCACGGAGGAGCCCGACGTAAGCCGCGGAGCCCGACGTGGGTCGCGGAGGCGGGCCTGGTGTAAACCCTTCGGCTGACGTGCGAGATCGTCCCACGGGTTGATTCGCTGGGCGGGCCGTCGAGCCTACCGTTGCCGCATGGCCCGCCACGCTCTGCTCGGACTGCTCGCGCTCGCGGCGCTGCTCGCGGTCACGCTCGTCGACCTCGCGCCCCCCGCGCCGCTCGCCGCCGACGCGCCCGCAGGATCCTTCAGCGCCGTCAGGGCGCACGAGCACCTCCAGATCATCGCCAGGGCGCCGCATCCGGTCGGGTCCGCCGAGCACGCCCGCGTGCGTGACCATCTGATCGCCGAGCTGCGTGAGCTCGGCCTGGACGTGCGCGTGCAGGAAGGCGTCGGCGTCCTGCCCCTCGACGACTACGACGACGCCGTCCCCATGGGCCGGATGCGCACCATCGTCGCCACCCGGCCAGGCACCGACCCGACGGGCAAGGTGGTCCTCGCCGCCCACTACGATTCGGTGGCCGCGAGCCCCGGCGCCTCCGACGACGGCGCGGGCGTGGCCACGATCCTCGAGGTCGCCAGGGCTCTTCCTGACAAGGCGAGGAACGACGTGGTCTTCCTGCTCACCGACGGCGAGGAGGACGGTCTGCTCGGCGCGGAGGCTTTCACCAGGAAGGGCTTCCCCGGCGAGGGCACCGTGGTGGTGCTCAACAACGAGGCGCGCGGCAACCGCGGCACCGTGCAGACGTTCCGCACCTCGCCGGGTGCCGCGCCGCTCATGTCTCTGTACGGCTCCGTCGCGCCGCACCCGTCGGCCGACTCGGCGTTCGCCGCGGTCATGAGCGTGTTGCCGAACAACACCGACTTCCACGCCTTCGGCCGGGCGGGCTGGCTGGGGATCGACTCGGCGTTCGTCGGAGGCGGGGCCTACTACCACTCGCCCCTCGACGACCCCGCGCACCTCGACCAGGGATCGTTGCAGCAGATGGGCGCCAACTCGCTGGCCCTCACACGCGCCTTGGCGGTGACCGACCTGGCCTCGATGAAGTCCGGCGACGAGCTGGTCTACTTCACCGTCCCGGGGCTGCTGGTCCGCTATCCGGCCTGGCTGGAGCCGGTCGTCGCGGGCGCCGCGCTGGTGCTGGCGGGCGTGCTGGTCCGGGTGCTGCGCCGACGCACCGGCTCCCGCCCACCGTCCAGGGACGGAACGGCGTCCACGTCGCACAAGCCCGAACATGGGACGGCGTCTGCGCCGCACACGCCCGACCACAAGACGGCGTCCGTGCCGCGCACCTTCGCGGCGGCCGGGCTCGCGTTCGTGCTGGTGGCTGTCACCGCCGCAGCCGGTTACGGCCTGTGGCCGCTGCTCCAGCTCATCAGGCCCGAATACGCCGGCATGCTGGCCGGCGACCCTTACCGGCCGTGGCTCTATCAAGCGGGGCTGCTGGTGGTCACACTCGCCCTCGTGCTGGCCGTCCGCCGGTTCGCCGTGCACGGAGCCTCGTCGGTGCTGCTGGTGGCGCTGCTCGGCGTGCTGTTCGCCGTGCTGTCACCCGGCGGCTCGCACACGCTGACCTGGCCGGCGCTGTTCGCGGCGGCGGGGTGGCTGGTGGCGCGGCGGGTGCGCGGCGACGGGCGGCAGGTGCTGGCGCTGACCCTGGGGTCGACCCCCGCCGTCATGCTGCTGGGGGGCACCGCGGTGGGCTCGCTGGACATCGGGCTGCAGTTCGGCGGGGTGCTCGCGGCGCCGCACTTCGCGCTCATGCTGCTGCTGTTGCTGCCGCTCATCGATCGCGTACGCGTACGCGGCCTGCCTGTGGCGGCGGCCGTCACCGCGGTGGGGCTGATCGTGGCCGGGCTGGCGGTGGACCGGTTCGACGCCGAGCACCCGCGGCAGGTCCGGCTGGCCTACGCCATGGACGAAGGCAGCGGGCAGGCCGTCTGGGGCAGGCTCACCGATGAGGCGGGCAACGACGGGAAGCGGTGGTTCGGCCAGGACGGATGGGCGACCGAGCCGGCCCCCAAGGCCGCCGTTCTCCGCGCGCCCGCCCTCGACGTGCTCAAGGACGAGAGCGCCGCGGGCAGGCGTACTCTGACCCTCCGGCTCACCCCGGCAGGCACACCCCTCGTCGGGCTCAGCGTCGAGTCACGTCTGGGGCCGCTCGTGGTGGACGGGAGAGAGCTGCGTACCGGAAACGGGTTCACCTATCATGCGCCCTCCGGGCCGCTGGAGGTCACCCTCGTGGTGCGGGCCGGCGAGACGACACGGGTCCGGGTCTTCGGGCGGGGCTACGACCTGTCGGTGGTGCCGGGATACGAGCCGCCTGCCGAGACCGCCGTCATGGGGCCGCAGGCCACGGTGTTCCGCGAGGTGACGGTGTGACGCCCGGGGCGGGGCTCGAAGATTGTCGGTGCCTGCCGCTAGCCTGCTCCGCATGGCCAAGACTGCCCCGAAACCTGGATACCGCTGCGCCGAGTGCGGCTGGCGCACCACGAAGTGGGTCGGCCGGTGCGGCGAGTGCCAGGCGTGGGGCACGGTCGACGAGGAGGGCGCGCGGGGCGTCAACGTCGTCCAGGCCGGCGCCACCACCGCCCCCGCCCTGCCGATCGGCCAGGTCAAGGCCGAGGTGGCGGCCGCCCGCACCACCGGCGTCGCCGAGCTCGACCGGGTGCTCGGCGGCGGCCTCGTGCCGGGCGCGGTGGTGCTGCTGGCGGGTGAGCCGGGCATCGGCAAGTCCACGCTCCTGCTGGAGGCCGCGGCCCGCGTCGCCGAGCGGGAGACGGTCCTCTACGTGACGGGTGAGGAGTCGGCGGCCCAGGTGCGCCTGCGCGCCGACCGCATCGGCGCCATCCAGGACCGCCTCTACCTCGCCGCGGAGACCGAGCTGTCGGCCCTGGTCACCCACGTGGACAAGGTGCAGCCGACCATGCTGGTGGTCGACTCGGTGCAGACGGTGGGCTCCGCCCAGGCCACCGGCGTGCCCGGCGGGGTCACGCAGGTTCGCGAGGTGGCGGCCAACCTCGTGCGCCTCGCCAAGGAGCGCAACATGGCGACCGTGCTCGTCGGCCACGTCACCAAGGAAGGCTCGATCGCCGGCCCGCGCACGCTCGAGCACCTGGTCGACGTCGTGCTCAACTTCGAGGGCGACCGCCATTCCAGGCTCCGCATGGTGCGCGCGATCAAAAACCGGTTCGGCCCCACCGACGAGGTCGGCTGCTTCGACCTGCACGAGCGGGGCATCGAGGGCATCACCGACCCGAGCGGCCTGTTCGTCTCGCGGCGCAGCGAGCCGGTGCCCGGCACCTGCGTCACCGTCACGGTCGAGGGCACCCGCCCGCTGCCCGCCGAGGTTCAGGCCCTGGTGGCCCGCACCGACGCCCAGCAGCCCAGGCGCACGTCGTCGGGGCTCGACACCTACCGCGTGCAGATGATCCTCGCCGTGCTGGAGCGCCGGCTCAACGCCCGGCTGGGCGGGTGCGACGTGTTCACCGCCACCGTGGGCGGCATCAAGCTGGCCGATCCCGCCATCGACCTGTCGGTCATGCTGGCCGTCGCCAGCGCCGCGGGAGACAAGCCGCTGCCCGCCGGTCTGGTGGCGCTCGGCGAGGTGGGCCTGGCGGGCGAGCTGCGTCCGGTCAAAGACGTCCGCAGGCGGCTGTCCGAGGCGGCCAGGATGGGTTTCAAGCGCGCCCTCGTGCCCGCCGGATCCCTCGAAGAGGGCGGCCGTCGCCGTAACGGGCAGCGTGCTCTGGTGCCCGTGGGGCCGGTGGCGTTCGCCCCCGGTTTCGAGGTCGTCCAGGCGGAGAACGTCTGGGACGCACTCACACACGTCACATAAGCGAGGCTAAGCTGGGCGTGACCGATCGACACGGGGGTCAGGTGGATAGGAGTCTTGACGACCGTCGTCGCGAAGCCCTGGCAGCTGTGGCCCCGGGCACTCCGCTGCGCGACGGCCTGGAGCGCATCCTGCGCGGGCAGACCGGCGGGCTGATTGTGCTCGGCTACAACCGGGTCGTCGAAGAGGTCTGCAGCGGCGGGTTCGAGCTCGACGTCGACTTCTCGGCCACCCGGCTGCGCGAACTGGCCAAGATGGACGGCGCCATCGTCCTGAGCGGCGACCACAAGATCGTGCGCGCTGCCGTGCACCTCGTGCCCGACCCCGCCATCCCCACCGACGAGTCCGGCACCCGCCACCGCACCGCCCAGCGCGTCGCCCGGCAGACCGGCCTGCCGATCATCGCCATCAGCAAGTCGATGCGCATCATCGCCCTCTACCTCGACGGCATCCGCTATGTCCTGGAGGAGTCGGCGGCGATCCTGTCGAAGGCCAACCAGGCTCTTGCCACGCTCGAACGTTACAAACACCGTCTCGACGAGGTCTCCGGCACCCTGTCGGCCCTGGAGATCGAAGACCTGGTCACGGTCCGTGACGTGGCCGCCGTCGCCCAGCGCCTCGAAATGGTCAGGCGCATCTCCGACGAGATCAAGGGCTACGTCGTCGAGCTGGGCACCGACGGCCGGCTGCTGTCCCTGCAACTCGACGAGCTCGTCGCCGGGGTCGACTCCGAGCGGGAGCTGGTCATCCGCGACTATCTCCCCGCGCCCGCCGGCCGCCGCCAGCGCCGCCTGGTCGAGGCTCTGCACGACCTCGACAAGTTGTCCGGCAACGAACTGCTCGACCTCGCGGTGGTCGCCCAGGTGCTCGGCCACAACGGCACCGACATGCTCGAGACCCCGGTGAGCCCCAGGGGGTTCCGGCTGCTCGCCAAGGTGCCCCGCCTGCCCGCCACCGTGGTCGACCGTTTGGTCAACCACTTCGGCGGGCTGCAGAAGCTGCTCGCCGCCAGCATCGACGACCTGCAGGCGGTGGGCGGCGTCGGAGAGTCGCGGGCGCGCAGCGTACGTGAGGGCCTGTCGCGCCTCGCCGAGTCCTCCATCCTCGAACGTTATGTCTGAGTGCCGGCCGGAAGCGTGTGGAGTTCCGCGGCCGGCCCTGTGACCGGGAACGTCTGCAGGCTCGGTCAGTCCGATCGCCTGCTTTCCCACCTTCATGAGGTCTGGCGAGGGAGGCCGTCGAGTTCTCCCCGGCCGGTGCACCAGAGTGGAGTCTCCGGGCAGGGCGGCAGGGAAGAGCCTGGTTGCGTATTGCCGCGCTCAGCGGTGCTGGTGGCAGTCGGTCGACGGACAGTCCCTGCCCCAACCAGGCGAACCTTTCCGGTCACAGCACTAACGCAGGTGGAAGACGCCCTTGCCGCTGCGGAGTTCGCCCATGCGCGCGGTGGCCACGTACGTGCCCGGCAGAGCGGCCGCCGAGGTGGCCTGGCAGTCTGCGCTGGAGCGGCGGCGGTCCCATTCCACTGACCTCACGTGGGGCACTCCCCGCTGGAGCTCCTCGACCTCCGTACCCGATCCGCTCACGCAGTCGGCGTTCGACCAGATGCGGTCCGCCCCCGAGGTGATGCGGATCTCCATGGCCCGCGGCCCCACGTCGGCCGTGCACATCACGGGCCCGGTGTTGACCAGCGTGACCAGGAAGGTGGGCCGGGCGTCGCCGGCGTAGATCTGCTCCTTACCGCTCTGGAGGCTCAGCACCAGGTCTTCCTCGGCGCAGGGCTGTCCTGGCTGTTTCTGCTCGGCGGTGGGGGTCGGTGTGGTGGTGGCCGTCGGCGTCGGCGACGGGCTGGCCGTGCCGAGGGCGAGCGTACGCAGCCCGGCGAGCAGCGGGTCCGCGCTGGGCGTGGGGCTCGGTGACGACTGCGCGCTCGACGTACGGCCCGGTCCGCTGCCGCCGCTGGAGCACGCCCACGCCACCACGGCCACCACGACGAGAACCGCCACCAGCACGCTCATCCGACGCCGCCAGTAGACGTCACCGCCGTCGCCGCGCATCGAATCCGGGTCCATCGGGTTCGCGCGGTGCTCCCCACCTGCTTCACCAGGTGGAGGACCCCGCGCTCCCTCCCTTCCGATCTGGTCGGTTCCTGTGGTCGTTGCCTTGCCGGTCGTGAGAGTCGGAAAGCGTGTGTGCGCAGGTCGCTCGCTCACGTCCCCGTTGCGCCCCACCAGCGAGCGGGCCGCCGCGCTCGAGCAGTGTGTGAGGGCTCGCCCTTCGCCAGGCCGTGCCAACGACTCGGCAAGAAGCCTCTCCCTTCAGGGAGCGGAGGAGTCACCACGCTCAGCATGGTAATTGTCCAGCCACGAAGAGTGACGACACGCCGAAGGCCGCGAACTCGGCATACGCTTGACCGCGTGGTTGAGCCGAACCTCCTACACGCCCCCGTTCTCGACTGGTACGCCGACAACGCCCGGGACCTCCCGTGGCGTGCCGCCGACGCCACACCGTGGGGTGTGCTGGTCAGCGAGATCATGCTCCAGCAGACCCCGGTCACCCGCGTCCTGCCCGTCTGGCACGAATGGATGGCCCGCTGGCCCACGCCCAAGGCGCTGGCCGCCGAGCAGCCGGGCGAGGCCGTACGCCACTGGGGCCGGCTCGGCTATCCACGCAGGGCGCTGCGGCTGCACGCGTGCGCCAGGGCCGTCACGGAGGAGTACGGCGGCGAGGTGCCGTCCGACCACGCGACCCTGCTGTCGTTGCCCGGCATCGGCGAATACACCGCCGCCGCGGTCGCCAGCTTCGCCTACGGCGGCCGCCATCCCGTGCTCGACACCAACGTGCGCAGGGTGTTCGCGCGGGCGGTGCGCGCCGAGGAATACCCGCCCACGGCCACCTCGGCGGCCGAGCGGCGGCTGGCGGAGGAACTCCTGCCCGAGCTGGACGCGCCCCGCTGGGGCGTGGCGGTGATGGAGCTCGGCGCCCTCGTCTGCACGGCCCGCGCGCCACGCTGCGCCGACTGCCCGATCACCCACCTGTGCGCGTGGCGGCTGGCCGGCAAGCCGCCACACTCCGGCCCCGCCCGAAAGGGCCAGACGTACGCGGGCACCGACCGCCAGTGCCGCGGCCGCCTTCTCGCCGTGCTCCGGTCAGCTCACGGACCGGTCCCGAAGGCGGCGCTCGACGCCGTGTGGGACGACGCGGTGCAGCGCGAACGCGCCCTGGACGGGCTGGTGGCCGACGGCCTCGCCGAGCCCCTCGACGACGGCACGTACCGCCTCCCCCACTCCTGACCCCCGGCTTCCGGAGACACCCGCCTCCTGGCTCACCGCTTCAGCAGGGCACGAAGCGCGACGGGCCGCTGTCCGAGCGACGGCCGCCTGGCGGAACGGCGTCAAGGCACCACGCGCCGCCTGACCGGCACGACGGGTGCGAGGTGCCGCTGGGCGAGGTTGTCAGCGGGCCCAGGGTGGGACGGTACGTTCCGTGCCCTCGGGTGCCAGGTCGCAGGCGTCCGGTTCTGACACGCCGCCAGGGTTGTAGACGCGGGCCCCAGAAGGCGCCGCGACGATGGAGACGAACCCTCGCTCGGCGTCGGCGAACATCTGCCTGCTCACGTCGGCGGGCAACACCATGGTGTCCCCGGGGCCGACCTCGTACCGCTCGTCACCGAGATCGACGACGGCCGCGCCGTCGAGCCAGGTCCACACCAGCTCGGCGTCGAACGCGTGCACCGGCCCCGCCATGCCGGGACGGGCCTCCACCCGCCACACGGCCTGCTCAGCCCCTCCCTGCGACGGTGAGGCAAGTGTGGTCATGACGCCGTTGGGCGTCTCGATCCTGCGGGAACCAGTGGACTGGACAACGGCCATAGTGATCACCCTCCTCAGACGATCCACGGCGGAACGCCGTAGTCGGCGCCGTCCTCGGCGAGAGCCCTGGCACCAGCCGGGGCGGTGACGACGGCGGTGTAGCCGCTGCCGGGGTCGGCGAGCACGCGCCGCACCGTGCGCGGGGGCATGACGACGGTGTCGCCCGCCGCGACCTCGAACCGGTCACCGCCCAGTTCGACCACGGCAGCTCCGGCCGTCCAGTTCCACACCTGCTCGCTGTCGAAGTCGTGTACGGGCCCGCACGTGCCCGGCTCGACGTCCACGCGCCACATCGCCCGCGAGGCCCCTCCCTGCGACGGCGAGGCGAATGTCGTCATGACCCCGGCAGGGGTCCGCGTCCGCCGCGCCTCGGCGTCACGAATGACAGTCACGCCCTCAACCTCCTAAGATAGGCAACCAAGTTGTCCATATAGTCAATCAGGTTGTCTAACATGTCAAGTGACGCCCCCGGCTTCGAACTTCCGCTCCGCCTGCTGCTCGCCTTCAGGGTGCTGATCGACGAGCTGCACGACGAGCTGGCCCGCCAAGGTCACCCGGACCTGCGGCCCATGCACGGGTTCGTCATGCAGGCGATCGGCCCGCGCGGCACCACCGCCGTCGAACTGGGCCGCATGCTCGGCGTCTCCAAACAGGCCGCGGGCAAGACCATCGACACCCTCGAACGCCTTGGCTACGTCGAACGCACCACCGACTCGCACGACACCCGGCGCAAGATCACCCGGCTCACGCCGTACGGTATGGACGCGCTGACCCGCTCGGCCCGCATCTTCGACGACCTGCGCGCCCGCTGGGCGGACGAACTCGGTGAGGACCGGCTGCACGCCCTCGAAGCCGACCTGCGCAGGCTCACCCCGGACGGCCTCTGGCGCCTGGACACCCCGGGCTGGTTCGGCTCCCTCTGACCGGCGGACCGGGCGATCCGCGCGCTTCCAGCACGATGCCGCGGGCGAGGACGCACTGCTGGAGCCGGCAGCGGGTACCCAAACGGCGACCTCCGCGCACCCGCCGAGCGCGTCAGGGCCGCCGCCCGCGACGCCGTGCCCGCCCGCGCCGGGCGTCGTAGGCCCTCCGCCGCTCGGGGACGACGTCGAGGAACGCCGAGCCGCGTCCGGGCGGGCGCTAGGCGGCGAGCTGCAGGCCCAGGCTGGTCAGGTTCGTACGGGCCCAGGCCAGCTCGTCGGCGAGCAGCGACACCAGCGCCCCCGGCCCCTTGGCCCGCCCAGGCACCATCAGGTTGTGCGTCTCCACCTCGATGTGCGCACTCCCGCTGACCGCCCCCGACAACATCGCCGTCAGCGTGTCGTGCAACACGGCGCCCGTGCTGCTCGGCGTCTCCCCCGTGTGGCTGTGTACGTGCCCCAGCTTGACCACCGGCGCGCCGGCCTCCGCCAGCCCCTTGAGCGCCACGCCCGCCTCCTCCGCTCCGCCAGCCAGGTGGCAGGCGTCCAGGCACACGCCCAGGTGCTCGGAGTCGATGCCGCACACCCGCTCCAGCGCCTGCTCGGTCGTCTCAAGCACGCACCCGGGCCACGGCTCGAACCCGACCCTGATCGTCTTGCCGGTCACGCTGTAGATGCCGCGCAGCTCGCGCGCCAGTCGTTCGAGCCGGCGGGTGGCGATGGAGTGCAGGTCGGCGGGCCAGTCGCGGCGCCAACCGATCGGTATGGTGGAAATGCTCCCGAACCGTACGTCGTCGGGAAGCAGGAACGCCAGGATCTTGGCCAGGGCCATCGTGTAGCGGTAGCGCTCGGGCTTGGCCCAGTCGGGGCCGGGCACGTCCTGGTTGCGTCCCCCCGTGCCGTTGAGGCTGACGACCTCGAGGCCGCGCTCCTCCAGGGAGCGTCGCAGGCGTACGAGCTCGATGCGGTCGGCCGTCAGGTGGTCGGCGACGGCCGGCGACAACCACAGCCCGATGCCCATGCGCTCGACCCCCAGCCGCTTGCGCACGGGCACGGCGTAGCGGGTCAGATGGGCGATCAGGTTCTCCAGGTCCTCAGCGGGGTGGACGCCTGCGTTGTAGGCGAGGTGAACGAGCGTTCCGTCATCGTGACGCAGGCGCATCGGTTTCCTCCAGGCTTGCGTTGTGTCTTCCCGTCGCCCGCCTCGGACGTGCGAACCCTGTGAGCATGCCTGCCGACGGGTGGCGAGCGCGTCCGCCCTGGGTTGACTTCGTACTACTCCCGGGGGAGCAGTCACACCAAGGCGAAGCTCTACACAGTGTAGTACTACTTTCGGTGGCGAAACACCTCGGCACTGAACAATCGGGCAACGACCGCATCCGGCGGAGCTCTCGACGCGCGGATCTTGCAGGGAACGTCATGTTAGAGGCACGGTCCGTCACACCGGGCCGGATTGACGAATTCACGGCCCTCTGAACGGTTCATCATGCCGCTGAGCGCCTAGCGCCCACTCCAGGACAACCCGGCACCAGAGCCGCCCTCGCAAGCCCGCAGACAACATCTCAGCCACGGAGGGCAGGCAGGCACACGGCTCTGACGGACGGGCGAGTGTGTCGAACCGGCCCGTCACCCCCCGATCGGCAGCAAAGCGGACACCGAATGGCCTGGTAACCGGTCACGCGAAGAGCCGACACTCGGCGGGCTGGTCCTGCCGTGGGAAAGGCTGATCGATCGTGAGTGAACGCGTGCGCGTGGCCGTGCTGGCGGGCGGACCGTCGGCCGAGCATGAGGTGTCGCTGCAGTCGGCGCAGGCCGTGCTCGACGCTCTGCCCAAAGATCTGTACGAGCCCGTCGCCGTCATCATCGACCGGCAGGGCAGATGGCCGGTGGAGCCGCGACCCGATCTGGCGGACGTGGTCTTCCCCGTGCTGCACGGGCCGTTCGGGGAGGACGGCGTCGTCCAGGGATTCCTGGAGACGCTGGGCATCCCGTACGTGGGCTGCGGCGTGCTGGCCTCGGCCGTGGGCATGGACAAGGTCGCGATGCGGCGCGCGTTCGTGGCGGAGGACATTCCGGTCACTCCCCATGTGTGGTTCACCGAGCATGAGTGGCGCGGCACCACCGACCCCCTGGGTCTGGTGAAGTCGCTCGACTGGCCGATGTACGTCAAACCGGCCGGCATGGGCTCCTCCATCGGCATCTCGCGTGTCACCTCCATGGAGGAGCTGCGCGCGGGCGTGGACCTGGCGCTGACCTACGACCGGATGGTCGTCGTCGAGCAGGGCGTGACGGCGCGCGAGATCATCTGCGGCGTGCTCGGCGGCCATGACTCGCCGGACGCATCGGTGCCCGGCGAGCTCATCGTGCCCGGCGACTGGCTCGACTACGAGGCGAAATACCTCAGCGGGGCCGAGATCGCCACCATCCCTGCCGCGCTGCCGGAACGCGTGGCCGAGGACGTACGCGAGCTGGCCCTGCGCGCGTTCCGGGCGATCGGCGGCTACGGCCTGTCCCGTGTCGACTTCCTCTACGAGGAGGACACGGGGCGCCTGTACGTGCTGGAGATCAACACCATGCCCGGTTTCACCTCCCGTTCCGTCTACGCCAGGGCCTGGGCCGCCAGCGACGTCCCGTACCCGGACCTGCTGCACCGCCTCATCGACCTGGCGTTCGCCAGGAGCCGCCCATGATCCCCATGACGCTGAACGAGATCGCGCGGGTCGTCGGCGGGAGCCTCCACGACGTCCGCGACCCGCAGGCGACGGTGACGGCGCCCTCGGCGGTCGACTCCCGCGAGGTGCTGCCCGGCGGCCTGTTCGCCGCGGCGGCCGGCGCCAACGTCGACGGTCACGAATACGCGCCCGGCGCCATAGCGGGCGGCGCCGTCGCCGTGCTGGCCTCTAGGCCCGTCGGTGTGCCCGCCCTCGTGGTCGAGGACGTGCAGATCGCGCTCGGCCTGCTGGCCAGGCACCTGCTCGAACACATCAGCCCGGTCGTGATCGGCCTGACCGGCTCCGTGGGCAAGACCACCACCAAGGACCTGCTCGCCCAGGTGCTCGAACGGCACGCCGCGACGGTCGCCACCGACAGGTCGTTCAACAACGAGCTCGGGCTGCCGCTCACCGTGCTGCGCGCCGATGCCACCACCCGGTACCTGGTGCTGGAGATGGGCGCGGGCAGGAAGGGCGACCTGACGTATCTGACCGGGATCGCACCGCCGCGGGTCGGGCTGGTGCTCAACGTCGGCACCGCACACGTGGAGCGCATGGGAGCCGGGCCCGCCGACGTGGCCGAGGCCAAGGGCGAGCTGGTCGAGGCGCTCCCGGCGGACGGGTTCGCGCTGCTCAACGCCGACGACCCGTACGTCAGGGGGATGGCCGGCCGTACCAGGGCGCAAATCCTGTGGTACGGCCGGTCGGCGGAGGCACAGGTGCGAGCGGGGAACGTGCGGATGACCGACGGGGCGCGGACCGCGTTCGAGCTGGTGACGCCCTCCGGCCGCGCCCCGGTCGAGCTCGACCTCATAGGTGAGCACCAGGTGAGCAACGCCGTGGCCGCCGCCGCCGTCGCCACCGTGCTGGGCCTGGACGCCGCCGAGATCGCCGGCGGGCTGAGCGCCGCACGGCGGCGCTCAGCGGGCCGGTTGGAAATCGCCGAACGACCTGACGGCGTCACCATCGTCAACGACGCCTACAACGCCAGCCCCGACTCCATGCGGGCCGGGTTGCGGGCGGTGAAGGCCCTGGCGGGCGCACGTCGTACCGTCGCCGTGCTCGGCGCGATGGGGCAGCAGGCGGAGGCCTCGCGCGCCCGGCACGCCGAGATGGGCCGGCTCGTCGCCGACCTCCACTTCGACGTGCTGATCGCGGTCGGAGCAGGGGATCCGCTCGCGATGGCTCAGGCGGCGGAGTCGTCGAACCCGGAGATGGCGGTCCACACCGTCGAGGACGTGGCCGAAGCCCTCAGCCTGGCCACCGCGCTGCTCGAACCGGGAGACGTGGTGCTCGTCAAGGCCTCCAGCGAGATCGGGCTCGGTGCGTGCGCCCGCGCGCTGGCCGGCGCCTGACCGTCGCGGCGCGGACGTGGGCATCATCCGGCAATCCATTTTTCTGGCCTTCAGAATGAGCAGGCGAAACGAGGTTTCATGCGCACTATCGGTCTCATTGGCGGGTTGAGCTGGGAATCGACGGTGATCTACTACCAGATCATCAACCAGCGGGTACGCGAGCGACTCGGCGGCAGCCATTCCGCCAACAGCCTCATCTGGTCGGTCGACTATACGACCGTCGAGGACCTCATCTTCGCCGGCCGCTGGGACGAGGTGAGCACGTTGCTGACCGGTGCCGGCGGGAAACTGGCGGATCTCGGCGCCGACCTCCTGCTCATCTGCAGCAACACCTTCAGCCGGGTGGGCGACGACGTGGAGCGGGCCGTGAGCGTGCCCGTGCTGCACATCACCGACGCGCTGGGCGCCGAGATCCGCGCCAGGGGCATGCGCAGGGTCGGCCTGCTGGGCACCCGGTTCACCATGGAGCAGCCCTTCTACCGCGACCGGCTGGCCGCTCACGGCCTCGACGTGGTCGTCCCGCGGCGTGAGCAGCGCGAACTGGTCCACCGCGTGATCTTCGACGAACTGGTGCGCGGCGTGCTCCGGGAATCGTCCAGGGACGCGTACGCCCGGATCATCGATGATCTCGCGGACGACGGGGCCGAAGCCGTCATCCTCGGCTGCACGGAGATCGAACTGCTGGTAGGCGAGAAGGACGGCGCCATCCCGGTGCTGCCGAGCGCTCGGCTGCACGCGGAGGCGGCGGCCGCCTTCGCACTCGCCGGCTGACCGGGTGTGACCACGATGCGGCGGATCAGGTGGACGGGTACGCCGGCGCGCCGGCGCCGTACAGTTCCCGCCGCCACAGGCAGGCGCAGACGCGTTCGACGCCCGCGGCCAGATGGCGGCGGTAGGTGGTGAACGGCAGCCCGAGCCGTTCCGCGGCCAGCGCCTGGGTAGGAGTCCCGCGGAGGAACGTGACGGACAGCGCCCGGTGGAACTTGACCGCACGCGGATCCTCACGCAAGTCATCGATCGCCTGCCGGAGCACGTCGCCCAGCGCCGCGGCAGGATCCTGCCCGGCCCGCTCGGCGACCAGCCTGGTGCGCGTCAGCGGGGAGGCGGCCAGCGCGTCCGGCCGCGACAGCCGGCGCAACGCCTTGCGCACCGCCTCGACGAACTGCGCCTGCGACAACACCTCCAGTTCCGCCGTGGCGGCGCTCGGGCCGCCGGACGGGTGGTTCATGCGCTCCAGCCAGGCCTGCGCCGGCACCGCGCGCCAGTCATGAACGAACAGGGTGTAGCCGTCTTCGCCCAGCCTCTCGGAGAGGGTACGCATCCCGTACTGCCGTAGATGCTCCGCCCATGCCTGGTCCGGATGCCGTAGCGCGATATATGACCATGCCATGCGCTCGGCCCGCAGACAGGTGGCGATCATCCGCCCCCGCATCACCTCCGACAGCGGCGAGTGCTCGCGATACGGCGGCGAGATCCACAGCCGGCTGACCGCCAGGTGTTCACCGGCGCGCAACGGCGTGGTGGCCCGCGCGTGCGCCCACGCGGCGGCCACGACGGGATCGGCCGCCAACTCCTCCTCCTCGAGCT
>NZ_JAAAHR010000270.1:0-7363 GCF_009908215.1 Nonomuraea sp. K271
AGCCCAGCCCTGGCTACCCCGGCGCCCCTGACGAACCGTACGTACCGGGCCGTTTCGGCCCCCGCCCGGGCACCGACGACGCGACGCTGGCGATGATCGCGCACCTTCTGGGCCTGCTGGCGTCCTGGGTCGGCCCGCTGGTCATCTACCTCATGAAGAAGGACGAGGCGCCGTACGTACGCGACCAGGCGGCAGAGGCGCTCAACTTCCAGATCACGATGTTCATCGGCTATCTCGTCTCGAGCATCCTGATAATCGTCTTCGTCGGCATCCTGCTGCTGCCGGTGGTCTGGATCGTGTCGTTCATCTTCCACATCCAGGCGGCCATGGCCACGAACAAGGGGCAAATGTACCGCTATCCGTTCGCCATCCGCATGATCACCTAGACGAGCAGGTCCCTGATGAGGGCGTCGGCGAGCAGGCGTCCCTGGAGCGTCAGCACCATCTGCCCCGACCGGAACGCCGCCGGTTCGAGCAGCCCCCGCGCCAGCGCGCTCGCCACGGTGGGACGCGCGGCGGGCGCGACCTCGGCGAGCGGGTAGCCGGAGGCCAGTCGCAGCTCCAGCATCAGGCGTTCGGCCTCGCGGTCGCCGGTGTCCAGCACCTCGCGGGCGTGCGCCGGCGAGGCGCCGCCGGCCAGCCGCTGGGCGTAGGCGGCCGGGTGTTTGACGTTCCACCAGCGGGTGCCGCCGACGTGGCTGTGCGCGCCGGGGCCGGCGGCCCACCAGTCGCCGCCGGTCCAGTAGAGCAGGTTGTGCCGGCAGCGCGCCGCGTCGGAGCCGGCCCAGTTGGACACCTCGTACCAGCGCAGACCTGCCTGCGACAGCATCTCGTCGGCGATCAGGTAGCGGTCGGCGGCCACGTCGTCGTCGGGCATGGGCAGCTCGCCCCGCCGGATCCTGGCCGCGAGCCTGGTGCCCTCCTCGACGATCAGGGAGTAGGCCGACACGTGGTCGGGCCCGGCCTCGATCGCCGCGGTCAGGGTGGCCCGCCAGTCGTCGTCGGACTCGCCGGGCGTGCTGTAGATCAGGTCGAGGTTGACGTGCTCGAACCCGGCGGCCCGCGCCTCGCGTACGGCCTCGGCCGCCCGCCCCGGCGTGTGCCCGCGTTCCAGCACCCGCAACACGTGCTCGCGTGCGCTCTGCATGCCGAAGCTGACCCGGTTGAACCCGCCGTGGCGGAGTTTGTCGAGATAGGACGGGTCGACGGACTCGGGGTTGGCCTCGGTCGTCACCTCGGCCTCCGGCCGCAACCCGAACTCCGAGCCGATCGCGCCCAGGATCCTGGCCAGGTCTTCGGGAGGTAGCAGGGTGGGTGTGCCCCCGCCGAAGAACACCGTCTCCACCGGCAGCTCCGCCGGGCCGAGCACGCGGCGCGCGAGCCGGATCTCCTCGACGACCGTGTCGGCGTAGTCGCGGCGGGAGGCGCCGGGGCCGAGCTCGTCGGCGGTGTAGGTGTTGAAGTCACAGTAGCCGCAGCGCGTCACGCAGAACGGCACGTGCACGTAGAAGCCGAACGGACGCTCGCCGAGCGTGCTCAGGGCACCGGCGGGCAGCTCGCCCGTGGCGGGCGCGGGATCGCCGTCAGGCAGGGTGGATGGCACGCCTCCAGTCTGCCCGCCCCGGGGGAGTGCTCCGACTCCGAATGGCGTCATCATTTGGATTGTGACAACATTCGGCCATGCCATGGAGAGTTACCATACGCACCCAGCAGGCGCACCGCAGGTCGCGGAGGACGGCGCCATGACCCTGCCCCGACCTCACCGCACCGGGATGCCGGTGCTCCACGCCCTGCGCTGCGCCGGTCATGCCGGCCTCGCCCGGGTGAGCGCGGTCACCGGCCTGGACGAGTCCGAGGCCGAGTCCGAGCTGATCGATCTCGCGGTCGCCGGTCTCGTCACGCATTTCGCAGACGGGTTCGACGTGTGGGGCCTGACGGACGCCGGCCGGGTCGCGGACGCCGAGTGGATCGCCGGCGAGTTGGAAGCAGGTGGCGCACGCCCCGCCGTCGCCGCCGCCTACGAACGATTCCTCGTGCTCAACCCGGAACTGCTCGATCTCTGCACGGCCTGGCAGCTGAGGCCGCTCGACGGCGTCATGGTCGTCAACGACCACGACGACCCGGCGTACGACACCCGCGTCCTCGGCCGGTTCGCCGACTTCGACCGCAGAGCCGCGCTCGTCTGCGCCGAGCTCGCCGCGGCGCTGCCGCGTTTCGGCCGCTACCGAACCCGGCTAGCCGAAGCCCTCGACCGCGCGCACTCGGGCGAGCTGGAATATGTGGCCGACCACGTCGCGTCGTCGTACCACATCGTGTGGGCCCAGCTTCACGAAGACCTGCTCGCGACGCTCGGGATCCCCCGGTGAGGTGGATCCGGACACTCTCCGCGCGGGCCGAGGAGGGCGCGCAGACCCTGGGGGCCAAGGCGCACGGCCTCGTGGCGCTGCACCGGCTGGGGTTGCCGGTGCCCGCCGGGTTCGTCGTCACCGTCGAGGCGTGCCGGGAGTTCATGCGTGCGGGCCGCCTTCCCGGCGGTCTCGACGAGGAGCTCACGATCGCCATGGCCGGGCTCGAGGCCGCCACCGGGCGCAGGTTCGGCGGAACCCGGACGCCGCTGACCGTGTCGGTACGCTCCGGGGCGAGCGTGTCGATGCCCGGCATGATGAACACCGTTCTGAACCTCGGCCTCACGCCCGAGGCCGCGACGGCTTTGGCGGCCGAGACCGGCGACCCCGAGTTCGCCGCGAACGCGCGGCTGCGGTTCCTGACGAGCTTCGCGTCCGCGATCACGCCGGACGCTCCCGCGGGCTCCGGCGCGGCAGCGGAGCGGCCGAGCCTTGACACGGCCGAGGAACTCGTACGGCGACGAGGCGGCCGGACGGTCCCGGACGACGCCGCCGGGCAGCTTGGCCCGGCGATCGAGGCCGTCTTCTCGTCGTGGGACTCACCGCGCGCACGAACGTACCGCGACCTGCACGACATCCCGCACGACCTCGGCACGGCCGTGATCGTGCAGGCGATGGTGTACGGGAACCGCGACGACCACAGCGGCACCGGGGTCGCCTTCAGCCGTGACCCCAACACCGGGGAGAACGTCCCGTTCGGTGACGTCATGTTCGGCCACCAAGGCGAGGACGTCGTCTCGGGCCGATCGGCGCCCCGACCCCTGCACGAGCTCGCCGGCCGGGAACCGGCCGTGTGGTCCGCCCTGGCGGAGGCGCTGAACCGCGTCGAGGGGCATTACCGCGACGCGTGCTACGTCGAGTTCACCTTCGAGTCCGGCGAGTTGTGGTTGTTGCAGGCGCGGCCCGCCCGGCTGGCCGGAGGCGCCGCCGTACGCGTCGCGACCGACCTCGCCGACGAGCGCTTGATCACCCGGCGCGAAGCGCTGCTCAGGGTCTCGCCGCACCATCTGCGGCACGTACGCACGCCCCGCATCGCGGCATCGGCGCGGGCCGACATCCTGGCCCGTGGGCTCGGGGCCTGCCCGGGAGTCGCGGCCGGCGAGGTGGCGACCACGACGGAGGCGGCAGTGCGCATGGCCGCCGACGGCCCGGTCGTCCTGGTGCGCCCGGAGACATCCCCCTACGACATGCGCGGCCTGGCCGCCGCCGCGGGGATCGTCACGGCGCGCGGCGGGCCGGCCAGCCACGCCGCGGTCGTCGCACGGGCGATGGGCAAACCCGCCGTCGTCGGCGTCACCGGCCTCGTCGTCGACGCCGCCTCACTGACCGCCGATGGGCGTACCGTCACCGAGGGCACCCCGGTCACCATCGACGGGACCAGCGGCGAGGTCGCTCTCGGCAGTCCTGCCGTCTCCACCAGCACGGCCGACGCCCACCTGCGGCGGCTGCTCGCATGGGCGGACGACGTGTCCGGCGACCACTCCGAGCGGGATGAGGCCGACCGCCTCAACGCCGCCCACGCCGCCCTATGCCACTAGCGCGCTCACGGAAGCCACCCGGCCCGCACCACCTCCTTCGGCCGGATCTCCACGCGACTCACGGCCGGACGCCCGGTCCGAACCCCGTCCAGCGGAGGTCGGCCGGGAGGTGGCCCATGTCGTTGTACAGCAGCACCGCCGGCGCCGCGCCGTCGTAGTAGTCGATCGCGGTCAGCGCCGTGTTGCCGCAGCCCAGCCCCAGCCACCGCGCCGGCGGCGCGTCGAGGGCGTGCCGCACCAGCCAGGCGGCCTGGTAGGCATGCGTCACCAGGACCTCATGGCTCTCGGCCTGCGCAGGGCGCGCGAACCGAGCGACCAGGTCGGCCGCGCGTCGCGCGCCGTCGGCCGCCTCGTCCGCGTCGTATCCGTCGAAGAACCCCGCCCACTCCGGCGGTATCCCGTCCGGCACATGCGGCACGTGGTCGACCAGCTCGGCCGCCTCCCGCACAGGAACCCCGGGCAGGCGTTCACCCATGATCTCCGCCGAGCGCGCCGCCCGGGGCAGCGGCGAGTGCCACACCGCGTCGACCGGCAAGCGGGCGAGGCGCTCGGCCACCAGCTCCGACTGCCGCTCCCCCGCCTCGGTCAGCCTGCCGAAGGGATCGGCCGCTCCGTGCCTCACCACGTACAGATGCCGCGTCGCCATCGCAACCTCTATTCAAATTCCATGAACATCCCGATGTTTACAACATCCTATGACTGCTCACCGGCGGACACGCCAGGATTGAGCTGCGACTCCCCGTCGAACCCCGCCAGCTGCAACAACGTCTCCAGCGCCGCCTGCCTGGCCTCCTCGATCGAGTCACCGCGCTCGCCGAAACACTCGGCGGCCACGTCGAGCACCGCCGCCAACACGGCCGCGTCGGGATAGGGCACGTCGACCAGGACCGTGCCGTCGCCCCCCTCCTCCGGCGAGCTCAGGTGGTGCCGCAGCAGCCGGCGGGTCTCCTCCGCCACAGCGACCCCCAGCACCGCAGCGCGCTCGAACCGCTCAGAAGCGATCACGTCACCCTCCTATCGCACAAGTGTTCGGCTACTGAAGGTAGAGGACGCCACCGACAGAATCCCTTACACACGCGGCGATCCCGCCCTGCGCACTCCCGCCACTTCGCACGGCGCGCGCGAGTTGGTTACCCTCGGACGGTGTACGAACCGATCATCGAAGTGGCCGACCTAGCCGTCGATCTGGGCGCCAATCCCGTGCTGCGGGACGTTCGGCTGACCGTGTCACCAGGCGAGATCGTGGCGGTGGTCGGGCCCAACGGTTGCGGAAAGTCGACGCTGCTCCGCTGCCTGACCGGCCTCCAGCCCGCCACGTCGGGCGAGATCCGGATGTTCGGGGAGCCGCCGGCCGACAACGCGCGTTTCTGGAGCCGGGTGGCGCTGCTGGGCGACGAGCCGGCCTGGTATCCGGGGCTCACCGCGCGCGAGCACCTTGAGCTGATGGGCGCGGTGCACGCCACTCCCCGCATGACCGTTGACGCGGCGCTCGACGTGTTCGCCCTGACGGAGCGCGCCGACGCGGTCCCGCTCAACCTGTCCACCGGCCAGCGCCAGCGCCTGTGCCTGGCCGCCACACTGCTCCGGCCGAGCACTCTGCTCCTCCTCGACGAGCCGGAACGCGGGCTCGACGCCGCCTTCCGTTCCCGCCTGGCCGGGCTGCTCGGCGACTACGCGGCTGGAGGCGGCACCGTCGTCATGGCCACGCACGACGAAGGTCTGGCCGCGCACGCCCGCCAGGTCTTCCCGTCAGGAGTCACCGCGTGACGCGCCCGCACATGCCCCCGACATCATCCGGGTCCGCGGCCGGCGTGCGGCCGGTACGCGCCTACCTGCGCTCGCGCGGCCACGCCCCCGTCAGCCTCACCGACCGGTACGTCACCATGGTGCAGCTCGCGATCCTGGCCGCCGTGGCCGGTCAGCCCGTCGCCACCATGATCGGCGACCTGGCCGGGCCGGCCGATCCCGCGCGTGCGGGCGCCGGCGTGGCGCTGGTGGCGCTGGCCATGACGGCTTTCCTGGCCGCCGCCAGGGCGGCGGGCCCGGTGCTGCTGCCCGCCCCCGACGCGGCCTGGCTGCTGCTCTCCCCGCTCAACCGGGAGCACGTGCTCGGCCGCACCGCGCGGGCGCTCCTCGTGGTCGCGGTCGTGGCCGGCCTCGTGCTGGGGCTGGGCGTGCTGGCCGTACTGGGCGCTCCCGACCAGCTCATGTGGCGGCTGTTCGCCGCACTGGCGCTCGGCGTCTCTGCGACCGTGGGCGGGATGGCGCTGGCGGTGCTCGGCCAGGCGTCCCAGTCGTGGCAGGTCTGGCTGACCGTCGCGATCGCCGGGCTGGTGGTGCTGGCCGTGGTGGCCATGAGCGGGCACCTGCGTTCGGCGCTGGCGGTCGCGGCGGCCGCGCCGCTGTCCGCCGTCGCGGCCGTCGCCGCGGGCGGCGCCGTGCTCTCCGCCCTTCTCGCACGTCGGGCGTGGGCGGCGCTCGGCCGGATCCCCGCCCGCACCCTGGTCAGCGCCTCCACCCGCGCGGGCCACGTGAGCAACGCTGCCACCACGCTCGACCCCGGCGCGCTCACCTGGATCACCGAGGACAACCACTGGCGTGCAAGGAAGCTCGCCTCGCGCCGCTGGCCGTCGATGCCCGCGCCGTTCGCCCTGGCCTGGCACGACTGGCTCCGCCTGGCCCGCAGGCCCAGGCGGCTCGCGGCCATGGCGGCGGCGGCCGCGCTGCCCGCCGTGCTGGCCCAGGCGGGCCTCGCGCCCACGGCGTTGTGGGCTGCCGTGCTGGCGGGAGGGCTGGCCGCGGCCTGCACCGGTGTGTCCGGGGCGCGCAGGGACAACGACAATCCGGTCATGGCACGGCTGATGGGGGTGGCCAGGCGCCCGGCGCTGGCGGCCAGGGCCGTTCTTCCGATGGTGCTGAGCGGCTCGTGGACGATCCTGGCCCTGGCCGGACTCGCACTGGCCGGCGGACCCGGAACGCAGGCCGCGGCCCTGGCGGGCCCCGCCGCCGGAGGGGTGTGGTGGCTGCTCGGTCCGCTGGCCGCTCCGGCACTCGCCGCCGGCGCGCTGCGGATGGCCAGGCGCAGCCCGGTTGACCATTCCATGCCGGTCCTCGACACCCCGGGCGGCGCGATCCCCACCGGGCCGCTGATCTGGGCGGTCACGGGCGCGGACCTGGCCATGGCCGGATGCCTGCCCGCGCTGTCGGCGCCGCTGGTCCCCCCGGGCGCCTTCGGCGCCGTCCTGGCAGCCCAGGGCGTGGCCGGCGTGCTGGTTCTGCTGGATTATGTGCTGCGTGCCGGCAGGGCGGGCTGACCGGCGCTCAGGCGACGTAGACGTCGCTGGGCACTCCACCGTACGGGATCGTACGGTCCTTGTGCATGCCCGCTTTCTCCGCCACCTTCCGCGACGGCTCGTTGAC
>NZ_JAAAHR010000271.1:0-7358 GCF_009908215.1 Nonomuraea sp. K271
GCCCAACCCCACACCGCCCGACCCCATCTCACTCGACCCCAGCCAGGACGGGCGCATGCGCGGGCAGGACGGTGAGCGCGCGTTCGCGCTGGCCCACCTCGACCACAGCCTCGCCCTCATCCGGCAAGACGCCGCCCGCACCTTCCTCACCCAAGCCGAGACACTCGTGCCGGCCTGCTCCCCGCAGCAGCCTCCGAGCGCCTCGGCCGGGCAGGAGGCCACGGCATGACCCGCCACGACACCGCTACCGGCGACCCCGCACCCACCGCGCCGGAGAGCGCCACCGTCGCCGAGCTCGTGCCGAGGCGGGCGGACAGTTCGCGGGTGGAGATCTTCCAGATGCTCGGCTGGCGGTGGGACATCACCGCCGCCAAGCAGATCGCCCAGGGGCGGGTCCCAGAGGGGCGGATCGTGACCGAATGGTGGGCGGGCATGCTCAACCTGATCGTCATCGACGCCGAGCACGCGGCGCGGGTGGATCTGTCGCGACCGTTGATCGTGGCCACGGTCCCGACTGGCGGGATGCTGATCATCGACGGCTGGCACCGCCTGTGCAAGGCCGTGACCATCGGCGTCGAGGAGTTGTCCGCGGTGGTGCTCACCGCCGAGGAGGAACGCGCCTGCCGGATCTGCGGTGGCGAAGAACTGGCCGAAGGGGACATCGAGGATCT
The DNA here is from genome assembly GCF_009908215.1 of Nonomuraea sp. K271. Classification (NCBI taxonomy): domain Bacteria; kingdom Bacillati; phylum Actinomycetota; class Actinomycetes; order Streptosporangiales; family Streptosporangiaceae; genus Nonomuraea; species Nonomuraea sp. K271. The sequence goes on from NZ_JAAAHR010000271.1 coordinate 672, forward strand.
CAACGAAGACGACGAGAAGGATGTGGCTGGTAGCGCCTGAGCCGGTGGCGTAGGTGGCATGCCCCGTCCAGCACAGACGAATTGTGCTGGACGGGGCACACCTCCTGCACCACCGGATCAAGCTTGTCCACCATCCGGCTTCGCTGCTATTAAGCGTCTCGTCCTCGTTGGATTCGTAGCGGATGAGCAGCGCCCGGTACCAGTGAGCGCGATCCTTGCTGCTGCAGCATCCGGTGACGGAGCCCGGGGATGCTGGCCTTGCCAACGTAGGCGCCCCACCGGCCCTCGCTGTCCACGCGGTCGAGCAGGAGATAGACGCCGGGCACGTTCCAGCCCTTCTCCAGGCGGCGGACGTGGTCACGGTAGAGGAGAAGCATGCCGGCGACCTTGTGCTTGGCGCGGATCTTCATCGGGTTGTTCAGATCGTAGGAGAGGCCGACGATGAGCTGGGACGGGCGAACCGCATCGCACACACGCGGGCGTCGCCTTCACCTGATGCCACCACGAGATATTCCCGAACAGTATCGGACACATCGCTCTGCGCAACCATGTGTTCCGAGGAAGAAACGAGCAGCTCACCCGGCGGATAGCCACACTCGCCGTGCCGGACAACGCGATGAAGGTGCCCGTTGCGGCTATAGAGGACCGTCATACGCGCGATCCGCCGTGGCGACAGCCGGGGCGGTGGGTTCGCCCACGTGCCCGTGCCGGGCTGTGCGACGGCCGGTCAGACGCGTTCAGCAGGCACGTTCAGCCCGCGGACCAGGACACTTTTGCCTTGGATTTTTCGTATGGCCGAACCCGGAGCCCTGCTTGGCATGGCCGTAGGTGCATCGCTGCATGGAGTCGATGTCCAAGTACGCCAGGACTTCCTTGCCCGGCAGCAGCGGCGTGTGCTGGGCCAGCGCCGCAAACATCTGCCGGGCGACCTTGTCCCGTTGTCGTACGTTGCCCCAGGTGAAGGCGCGCAGGAACGATCCCAGTGTGGACGGCGCGCTGATGCCGTCGAACAGCTCGCCCATCCCGCCGTGCCGCAGCGTGTCCAGGTCGTTGATGCTGTCGGCGCCGCAGGCCATCCCTGCCACGATCAAGGCAAGCTTCGCGGGAGCGTTCACCCCGTCTGCCGCTGCTGGAACCATCTGCTCGCCGACCAGATGCTCCAGGCCCGCCCGCTCGACCAGCCGCAGCGCTGTGGCCAGGCCGGCGTAGGAGATCAACTGCTCTTCATCGAAGATCGCGTGGGTGTTGCTCCGGCGTGGAAAATCGCATTTACAAGGTGCCTTCCTAAGCTGGCTGATTGAAGCGTAGAGAACTCCAATCTTCCCAGGTCAGAGGACAAGTCACCTCATTTCGCAACACATACAGCAAATGTCAAGCCGTGGATCCAGGCTAAGGCGCAGGCCGCTTGGCTGGTGCACCTCCATGGATCGGAAGAGCCTTCAGGTATAACCCTCGTACTCGGACGCAGGTACCCCTATGGTCGAAGTCATGGTTGACCTCACTGAGTACGAGCGGCGCGGCGACTTCGACGCACCATTCGAACTGACCAGAAAGCACGAGCGTGTCCAGAAGGAGTCCGAGCGTATCCGCGAAGCGGTGCGGTGCGATATCGGCCCGTTGACGTGGGAGGCCTACATTGCGGGCGAGCCATGTCCTGGTTGCGATCTTCCGTATCGAGACGAGAAGCCATGGGAATTCAAGGGCACCATGTACTTCACAGAAGAAGAGCGCATCCGCTATGACGCTGAGGAGGCCCGGTTCAGAAAGGTGCACGGCGACTGTCACGCGATGCGCCACTCGGTCTCGGGATCGCTGACCATGCACTGCGGCAAATGTTGCCCGTCACCGCCACTCTCGCCACGGCAAATCGAGAATCTCGGCCGTATCCTCGGCGCTCCAAAGCAGCCCCATGAACTGATGCGATGGCGCCTCCGGTTGTACTGCGGCCACGTCGTGGAGAAGCAATCGCATTACACACACAAGACGCTTCACTCGGCGTTCACAGGTTCCACGTCGTGCCCTGAGTGCGGCCTCGATCCGGCGACCATCGTGGACGGTGAGGCCATCGGCCTCGTGGAGGAGCCACCTGGCGTGGCGAAGCGGGTACCTGCCAAGTCGCCTCGCCGTCCCACTGCGACCCGGAAGCCCACGAGAGCTGAGTTGGAGGCGAAGGTTCGCGAGTTGGAGGCGGAGGTGGAGCGGCTTCGCGGTTCGTAGCTGTCGAAACGGCGAAACGACTCGGCGACTCGCACAGGGGGTTGATGAACCAGCTCGGCGTCCTACCATCGCCCGGCCATCGGGAGGGCGCTGTTTACGCAGCCCCCTTACCCGGGCGAATGCCCGTCATGTACTGCGGGATCTCCTCAGCTCCTTCTTCCGTCGGCCCCTGCTGACCGTCAGGCGCGTCGACGACCCGCGACCGCCCCGAGAAGATCTACAGGCTGGCACGACTCATGCCTCGCAGGAGTGCGACTAAAGGATCCCGGGGGTTGCGCGGTTGTCTTGTCGCACCAGCGCGGCACTATCGACTCATGGCCGACGTACCTGTCCTTTCTGCCGACCGATTCCAGCACTGGGCGGTCGACTTCGTGCGCAATGAATATGTGGTGGTCACGACGGACGGACAACGTCTCGCCGGGACGCTACCGACGACAGCCTGGCCAGATAACCAGGTCGCACAGTCGGTCTTCGACTGGGAGCACTGGTGGGTGATCAGCACGACACGCAGGGGCGACACGCTCGTGTCGGAGGCGTACAGCCCTATCAGCACAGACAAGGGGCGACCGGCCGTCTACCTCGACCAGAATCACTGGAGCAAGCTCGCATGGGCGATGGTTGACCCCCGTAAGGTTGCGAACAAGGATGAACTCACCGCCGCGATGCGGATCATCGAACTTGCCACCGACGCCGGTATCGTCCTGCCGCTCTCGTCGGCCCACCTTACCGAGACGTACCCGCTCCATGGTGATCGTCGCTACAACTTGGGACTCGCGATGGCCAAGCTGGCCGGAGGCTGGGAGCTTCGCTCCCCCATGACAGTCTGGGACAACGAAGTGGCCATGATGCTGGCAACGCACGAAGACGCTCCGTTGCCGGCATTCTCGCAGCTGCCTGTCGTCACCACCGAGCCACAGGCCTTCCTCGCCAACGGCGTGCGAGCATACAAGATCGACAACGACTGGGATCTGTTCCAGCTCGTCCTCTCCGAACCTTCCACCACGTTGTCGTGCCTGATCGACACCACCGCTGAGGCGAAGGGCGACGTGTCCGCATGGGTTCAGCGCAATCAGGAGATTACTGACTACTTCGCCGGACAGCGACTCCCCGATACAGATCGGCGAAAGCAGGCCGCAGGATTCTTCTGGACCGACAATATCCAGGTGCTCGCCAAAGCCGCAGCACGGGTCGGCGTCGCCCCAACATCGTTTGCCCGGGATGCCAAGGAGTTGCTCCAGCAGACCGAGACGATGCCATTCGTATCGAACTTGTCGGCGCTATTCCGGCTTCGCTACCTCGATCGCCAGAACCGATGGAAGGGAAACGACCTGATCGACATGATGTACCTCTCGTGCGCAGCAGGTTACTGCGACTACGTGGCTGCAGAGCGTCACACGGGAACGCAGCTCCGGCAGATCATGAAAAGCAAAGGCGTAACTCCCAACGTGTTCATCACACTTGCGGATCTTGTGGAGGCCCTCGACCGGGACGGCGTGAAGACAGTAACCGAGGGAGCATCCGACAGTAACCGACAATGAGCGGGCTCAAGCGGCGCGAGCTACATCGGTCACTGGCCCTCGCACCGCCCTGCTGCCCATTGCAGCGCTGCCTTCCTGCCAAGGTCAATGCTCAAGGCGAGCCCTGGTGCACGAGATGGATGTCGTGGGGCTGAAGCTTCCCCTAGATGGATGAGTCCAAGGGGTCGGGGACGGTTAGTGATCGTAGAGGGTCAGTGATCTCTTGATGGGTTGGCCGGTGTGCTGGTTGTGCCAGATCGCCGTGGTCAGGGCCAGAATCTTGACGAAGATGCGGACGGTGACGCCGGCCGGGGTGCGGCCGCCGTGTCGTTCGAGGTCGAGCTGGCCTTTGAAGGTCTGATTGATCGACTCGATGACCTGGCGTAGCGGCTTGAACAGGTGCGCGCCTGCTCGTTCGGCCTCGCCGGTGCGGGCGGGGCGTAGCAGGTGTATCCCGTCCGCGGCCAGGTCCTGCTCGAAGGCACGGCCGTAGTACTGCCGATCAGATATGATCGTCTGATCGGGGTGCTCGGCCAGCACCCGGGGCGCGGTGGCCAGCATGCCCAGCAGCACCTGACGCTCATCGGCCTTGGCGCCGCTCAGCGCGAACAGCACCGGCAGCCCGCCCAGGGTGCACACCAGGTGCAGGCGTAGCCCCCAGAAATACCGGGAGTGGGAGGCGCAGTAGCCGTACTCGGCCCATCCGGCCAACCGGCTGCGCCGCGCGGTCTCCACCGAACGCCCGCACTCCACCGGCGTGGAGTCGGCCACCCACACCTCGTCGCTCCACAGCCAGGTGTCGCAGGCCAGCACCCGGATCACCGCTATCACCAGCCCGATCGACTTGCGCAGCCGCTTGCCGTAGCCCGATTGCTGGGGCAGGTAGGGGAACATGCCGCGCAGTTCCCGGTGTGCGTAGCGCAGCCAGCGGCGCTCGCGATGGTAGCCCAGCAGCGCCGACAGCACCGCCAGCGTCACCAGCTCGGCGTCGCTCAGCGTGGGCGCGATGCCTACCCTCGGCCGCCACGGAGCCAGCTCCGGCGCACTCTTCAGCAGATCATCGACCCTCACATAGAGTGCGGTTGCGAGGGTGTCCAGTTCGGTCGTCACAACCCGAGAATGGACATCCTCGCCCTATCCCCGCAGCTACGCCTTGGACTCAATCATCTAGTCGTTCCACACCTTCATCATGTCCAGGCAGCGCGAGTCAGCGAAGTTTGAGTGAGGGGAAACGCCGCAGGTGAGAGGACTGTGCAGCGCCTTCGGGACGTGGCGGCACGGTCGCGTATGTGCCTGGGGCCGCCCGGTTCTCTTATCCCGAGGTTCGCCGCCGCGCGCTCTGACCTGGCCTGCGTGCTTAACCATCGGTGAGAAACCGGGCGGTCATCAGCCTTCGGTGATAATGCTCAACCTTCGCTGCAAAAGATCAGGATACTCCGTCGTGTGATTGGTGACGGATCTTGTCCAGAGACTGCCCGAAAACGCTGTGACCTGCGAAAACAAGGCCCAAGGCGGAGTGGTGTTGGCGGCTGAACCACGATGGTTCTGGGTGCTGGCCCGGGACGGAAGACGGCCGGGCCGCGACGCACCCGCCTGCCACCCCAGCCTGGTTGTAGCCAGGCGAACGACTGCGCGGCGGAGCCCAGAACAAGCGCGGCACGGACAGGCATTACGAGATCTTTGCTTGGCGGCTTGTCCTAACTCGGGCCTCGAGACGGGTATTTGGATAAGTGACAGGGATCGCTGACCCGGTACTCGGGCCACACCCACATGACCGAACCCATCACCTCGACCACCACTGCCTCGACCAGCCACTCTTGCGGCGCACTCACCGTACGTCGCGAGGTTCACGACCCCACGGGGGGACATCTGCCACTGACCGTCTGGCTGGCCGCAGCCGACACCGAATCAGCCAGCACCTGCGAGAGCGGTTGTTGTCATCCGGTCAGCGGGCGGCCAGCCCGCCATCGCATCGCCACCTGCACTCGCATGGGCGAGACGATCACTCACCTGGGCGCCACCGATCATCAGGTAATCTCGGCCGCGCTGACGGCAGGCTGCCTGCCGGTAGCCGTCTTCACCGACGCCAACTGGGCGGGCGTGACCTCGCCCAAACACGCGCCGCGGGCCTGGCGTATCTGCAGTACCTCATCGCCCTACGCCGGCCCGCACAGGGCGAGCACATCCACCCTGACGTCTCCGATCGTGGCCTGGCCGCTTCGCACGAGCTGCCGGAGTGCGCCGGATTGCCGGCGAGCGCACGTGCGCAGTGACGTGCTGCTGTTCACCCGGCCGAAGACCTCCGAGTTCATCCGAACGGAAACGGGGGCCTGCGGAGCCACTCAGCGGGCGAAACGCGTCGGCGACGGCAGCGCGGACGGAAGTGAGCGTTCATGATCGAAATGACAACGTCGGTGTGGGCGACCGGCCAGCAGAACGTCGCGGGTGCAACGGTGGGGCCGGTACGTGCCGGAGTCGATGCGGCATCCGGGCACGATGCTGCCCGACATCGCCGCCAGGACGATCGCCACCTACACCGCACCCGGAGAGCTGGGTATCGACCCGATGTGCGGGATCGGCACCACCCTGGTCGAGGCCGCTCACCTCGACAGATACGCCGTGGGCGTGGAGTACGAGGAGAGATGGGCGCGGCTGGCCGTGACGAACCTCGGCCACGCCTGCAAGCAGGGGGCGTCCGGCTTCGGACGAGTGGTGGCCGGGGATTCCGGCGCATCGCCCGACTGCCGCCGGATCTGGCCGGGCGGGCGGCGCTGGTGCTCACCTCACCCGTACGGGGCTGCCACACATGGGCACATCCGCTCGTAGAGCTGAGCCTGAGCTGGAGTAGCGCGGATTGTTCCGGCGTTCGGGCCCGGATTCGGGCCGGGCGCTGGAGCGCGGGCTGAACCTGTGGATTTCGCTTGACGCGGGCCATGGAGGTGGGCGTCGATAC
>NZ_JAAAHR010000272.1:0-7270 GCF_009908215.1 Nonomuraea sp. K271
TTCACGATCTGCGCCACGCCTCACATCCTACCGAAGGATCAAGAAGGACTCGCGCGTTTGTTCGATACGCCGGTTCGCCTGGAGGCGAATCGGCTGCCCCTGCCCTGCTCCGCAGGGGTCCGATTCCTCCCCCGCCTGAAGGCGGGGGTCTCCTCGGAGGCATCTGATGAACCGAGAGCAGGCCGGCATCGACATCGACGAGCTGCGCAAACTGTTCCTGTTCGAGCGGCTGACCGACGAGCAGCTCAGCAAGCTCGCCGGCAGCGGCGCGGTGCAGACGTACGCGCGGGACGAGGACGTCCTGCGGCAGGGCGAGCCGGCGGAGTGCTTCGCGGTGCTGATCGAGGGCGAGGTGCAGATGATCAGCGAGACGGTCAGCGCCGGCACCGTCGCCATGCCCCGCACCTCGCAGCCCGGCGTCTACGGCGGCGCCACCTCGGCCTACCTCGGCCTGCGGGCGCCGCAGACCTACCAGCACACCCTGCGGGCCACGGCCCCCTCGCGGATCTTCATGCTGCCGGCCAAGAAGTTCGCCTACATCGTGGCCGAGTGGTTCCCCATGGCGATGCACCTGCTCGACGGCCTGCTGTCGGGCGGCAGGATGCAGCGGGAGATCATCGACCGGCGGCAGCGGCTCACCGCGCTCGGAACGATCACGGCCGGGCTGACGCACGAGCTGAACAACCCGGCCGCGGCCGCCGTACGCGCGGTGAGCGAGCTGCGCACGCTGCTGCGGGCCTCGCGGTTGCAGCTCGCCCAGCTCGCCGAGGACGGCATCGCGCCCGACAAGCTCCGCACGCTGGTCGAGGTGCAGGAGCACTGCACAGAAGCGCTGGGCAGGAAGCAGCGTTCGCCGCTGGAGATCTCCGACGCCGAGGACGCGCTGGGCGAGGAGCTGGACGAGCTGGGCGTCGAGGACGCGTGGGAGCTGGCGCCCTCGCTCGTCAACGCCGGGTTCTCCAGCGACGACCTGCGCAAGATCCGCGGCACGATGGGTGAGGAGCACACGCCGGCCGCTCTGCGCTGGCTGGCCGACGCGATCGAGATCTCGCAGATGCTGAGCGAGGTGACCGAGGCGACCGAGCGCATCACGTCGCTGATCCGCTCGGCCAAGCAGTATTCGCAGATGGACCGGGCGCCGTTCCAGCTGGTCGACGTGCACGACCTGCTCGACAGCACGGTCGCGATCTTCCGTGGCAAGATCCCGCCGGGGGTCACGGTGGTCACCGACTACGACCGTACGCTGCCGCTGATCCCCTGCTACGCGGGCGAGCTCAACCAGGTGTGGACCAACCTGATGCACAACGCGCTCGACGCCATGGGCGAGTCGGGCACGCTGACCATCCGCACCGCGTACGACGAGGACGAGGCGATCGTCGAGATCGGCGACACCGGGCCGGGCGTGCCCGAGGCGATCAGGGACCGGATCTTCGAGCCGTTCTTCACCACGAAGACCGTCGGGGAGGGCACCGGGCTCGGGCTCGACATCTCCTACCGGATCGTGGCCGGGCGGCACGGCGGGGAGATCAAGGTGCGCTCGGAGCCGGGCGACACGTGGTTCGAGGTACGGCTTCCGCTGCGCGAGCCCACGGCCGTTCCTGAGCCCGCCGTGTGAGCCTGGGGCGTGTCGGGACATGCGGAAACCAGCGGCAAATCTCGACTTGTCATGACGAGTCGTGACCCCGTGTAATGGTTGACCGTAATGCGGAAAGGAGGCTTGCCCGTGGCCACGTCCCTTTCCCGGCAGCCCTCGGAAGGACATTCGCGTTGATCATCGACTGGACCCGGCAGGCCCTACCGGCCATGCTCGACGACCTGAAGGCCGTGGTCGAGCTGGAGACCCACAGCTACGACAAGGCCATGCTGGTCAAGGGTCTGCGTGAGATCAGGGCCAGAGCCGTCGCGCGGCTCGGGACGCCCGACGACGAGATCCTGCACGAGGGCGGACAGCACGGCGACATCCTGGAGCTCACCTATCAGGGCACCGCCCCGGGCACGGTGCTCGTGCTCTGCCACTACGACACCGTCTGGCCGACGGGGACGCTGCGCTCGTGGCCGTTCGCGGTGGTGGACGACAAGGCCACGGGGCCCGGCGTGTTCGACATGAAGACAGGGCTGGTGCAGTCGATCTGGGCGCTGCGCGGGCTGCGGGAGCTGGGCCTGCCGCATCCGAGCGTGCGTTACCTGTTCAACGGGGACGAGGAGATCGGCAGTCCGGCCTCGCGCGAGCACATCGAGGCGGCCGGCATCGACGCGCTGGCCACCCTGGTCTTCGAGGCGTCCATGGACGGCGCGCTCAAGACCGCGCGCAAGGGCGTGGGGCTGTTCAACGTCAGCGCCACGGGGGTAGAGGCGCACGCGGGGCTGGATCCGTACGCGGGGGCGAGCGCGATCCACGCGTTGGCCGAGGTCGTCACCACGCTGGCCGCGGCGGGCTCGCCCGAGCGCGGCACCACGGTCAACGTCGGCCTGATCGGCGGCGGCACCGGCCGCAACGTGGCGGCCGGGCGCGCGACCTGCGGCGTGGACGTCCGCGTGAGCGATCCGGCGGAGATGGAGCGGATCGACGAGGTGTTCGCCAGGCTGCGGGCGTCGGACCCGCGGGTGTCGATCTCGTCGACCGGCGAGTGGAACCGGCCTCCCATGACGCCCAACCCGGCCTCCCAGCGGCTGTTCAAGGAAGCACAGGAGGTGGCGGCCGGCTTCGGATGGCTGCTGGACGAGGCGGCGGTCGGCGGAGCCAGCGACGGCAACTTCGTCTCGGCGCTCGGGCGCCCGGTGCTGGACGGCATGGGGGCGATCGGGGACGGGGCGCACGCGCGGCACGAACACGTGCTGGTCGAGCACATCCCCGACCGGACGGCACTGGCGATCGGGCTGGTCAGCGCCCTGGCCTGACCCCGCTGAAAACGTTGTCACGGGCGCGGTCGAGCGCGGTGAGCACGGCTCCGTGCAGCACCGCGTCGCCCTCGACCGTGGTGGCGCGGACCTCGGTGGGCGCCGGTGACATCGCCCGCAGGTGCTCGGCCACCTGTTCCGCCAGCGCGTCACCGCCGTCCTGTCCCAGCTCGCCGCCGAGCACGATCAGCCCGGGGTCGAGGAGGGTGACGCAGGCGAAGGCGCCCCTGGCGATGCGCGCCGCCAGCTCGGCGCGGTCGAGCCCCTGGACGGCGTCGGCCGACACGAGGTGGCAGAAGTCCGTGCCGCCCATGTCGAGGAAGCCGATCTCTCCCGCGCCGCCCGACGCCCCTCGTCGCACCCTGCCGCCGAGCACGACGGCCGCTCCCGTCGCGTCACCCAGCCAGAGCAGCACGAAGTCCTCGCTTCCCTGCGCGGCTCCCGTACGCAGTTCGGCGACGGCGGCGAGGTTGACCTCGTTCTCCAGGAGCACCGGCACGCCGAGGCGCTCCCCCAGCGAGGAGATCAGCCCTGGCCTCCATCCGGGCACCTCGTTGGCGGACACCAGCTCTCCGGAGCCCGGATCGACCAGCCCCGGTGCGCCGATCACCACCATGTCGAGCGCGCGGCCGGCCGCCGCATCCTCGACCGCGCCGGCGACAAGACCGGCGAGCTCACCGGCGACCGCTCGCGAGGCCGCACCGGCCGGCCGGCCGGCGAGGTCGGCGACCGTGACGTGCACGGCGGAACGCCGCAGGTCGATGCCCGCCACGTGGGCGCGGCCCGCCACGAGGCCGTAGAGCCGGGCGTTCGGCCCCCGCCGCTCGGCGCCGGTCTCGCCGGTGACCTCGATGAGACCGCTTTCCGTGAGCCGCTCGATGAGGTCGGACACGGTCGGCCGGGACAGGCCGGTCAGCGCGCGCAGCTGCGGCGCGGTCAGCGGACCGCGTTCGAGCAGCAGGTCGAGCGCCAGCCGGTCGTTGATCGCACGGGCCATGGATGGGGTCGCGGTCTTCATCCCTCCATATTAGTCAGGGACCCTGCATAAAAACGCTTTTCATCAGGAACCCTTCCTGATAATTTGCTCGCATGAATCCCCATCGGGCCATCGCCGTCGTCTTCGCCCTGCACGGCGCCGTCGGCGGCAGCCTGGCCACCCGCATCCCCTGGCTCCAGGGCCAACTGGACCTCGGCCCCGGCATCCTCGGCCTCGCGCTGCTCTTCCCGTCGATCGGCGCCATCGCCGGCCTGCCGCTGGCCGCCCGCCTGGCCCACCGCTTCGGCGGGCGCGCCGCCACCCGCGTGCTGCTCGCCGCGTGGAGCGCGAGCGTGATCCTGCCCGTGCTCTCGCCCGCGCCCGGCTGGTTGTTCGGGGCGTTCCTGCTGTACGGCTGCACGGCCGGCATGTGCGACGTGGTGATGAACGCCCACGCCGTCGTGCTCGAACGCCGTCTCGGCCGCTCGATCATGTCAGGACTGCACGGCATGTGGAGCGTGGGCTGCCTGACCGCGGGCGGCGTCGGAGCCCTGGCCGCGCAGGCCGGCATCGACGCCAGGATCCACCTCGCGGCGGTCTCCCTCACCCTGATCGTGCTGGGCGCGGCGGCCGGGAGAAGCCTGCCGCCCGGCGACGCTTCCACCCATGCGCCTCCGCCCCGCCGCCTCGTCCTGCCCTCCCGCGGCATCCTGGCCATCGGCGCGGTCGGGTTCTGCGCCACGTTCGCGGAGGGCGCCGGCGCCGGCTGGGCAGCCGTCTACCTCTCCGAGATCGCCTCCGCCGGCCCGGGGGCGGCCGCCGCCGGATACACCGTGCTCATGGTCGCCATGGCGGGCGCCCGGCTGGCGGGCGACCGGGTCATCCACGCGCTCGGGCCCGTGACGGCCGTCAGAGCAGGTGGCATCGTGGCGACCGCCGGCTGCGTCATGGTGGTCGCGGCCCGCTCCCCCGCCCTGGGCATCGCCGGGTTCGCCCTGCTGGGCCTCGGCGTGGCGGTGGTCGTGCCGCTGGTGTTCACGGCGGCGGGCAACGCCGGGACGACGCCGGGCGCGGGCGTCGCGGGCGTGGCCACGATCACGTACGTGTCGGGGCTGTCGGCGCCCGCCGTCATCGGGTGGGTCGCGGACTGGCTGTCCTACCCGGCCGCGTTCGTGATGATCACCGGCGTGGTGGTGCTGCTGACGCTGCTGGCACCCGTCCTGCGGCCCTCGCCCGCATCCGCGCCGTCGAGGGAAGAGGCGCTCAGCGCCACCTGACGAGGGCGGCCGTCAGGTCGCCCCTCCGCTCCAGCGAGATCGCGGCGGCCCGCCCGGCCTGGACTGTGGTGGGCTCCCGCGTATACGCTCCCAAGCGAGCGCTTGGTTTATCTCGAGGGGCCGCCGCATGAAGTTCTCGACCTTCCACCTCTTCCACCGCTTCGACGGCCAGAGCTTCAAGGACGTCTACGACCACCACCTGGAGCTCATCGAACTGGCCGAGGAGCTGGGGTTCGACGGGGTACGGCTGGCCGAGCACCACTTCCGCGACTACGGCGTCGCCCCCAACCTGTTCACCATGCTCGCCCACGCCGCCGCCCGCACCACTCGGCTCCGGCTGGGCACCGGCATCGTGGTGCTGCCCTTGCACGACCCGATCCACGTGGCCGAGGAGGCCGCGCAGGTGGACGTGCTCTCCGGCGGCCGGCTCGACCTGGGGATCGGACGCGGATACCAGAGCGCCGAGTTCGAGGGGTTCGGGATCGACCTGGCGGAGGCCCGTGACCGGTTCAACGAGGCGCTCGAGGTCATCGTCGGGCTCTGGACGCGGGAGACGTACCAGCACGAAGGGAAGTTCTACCGGACCGGCGCCGAGGTCTCGCTCGTGCCGAGGCCGCTACAGGCGCCCCACCCGCCGATGCACGTCGCGGCCGTCTCGCCCGAGACCGTCACCATGTACGCCGAGCGCGGGCTGCCCATCCTGGCCGACCCCGCCGCGACGTTCCGCAAGGTCTGCGCGGCGGCCGGGACCTGGCGCGAGACGGCCGCTCGGGCCGGCCATCCGGACGGGGCCGAGCTGGTGGTGGCACGCAGCGTGTACGTCGCCCCCACCCTGGAGCAGGCCCGCGCGGACCAGGAACGTTTCGAGGCGTCGTTCGACCGCTCGCGCATCTTCAACGAGCGCAGCGCCCCGATCGACCCGAAGACGGGCCGCGCCGCGCAGGGCTTCGAGTACTACCAGGACCGCTATCTCAAGGGCGGCACCGTGTCGGCCGACTTCCGGTGGGAGCAGTTGGAGGTCATCGGGGACCCGGCACGGGTGATCGAGCAGATCACGCTGCTCAGGAACGCCGGCTTCACGAACCTCCTGTGCGACTTCGGCAGCACCCGGCCGATGCCGCTGGAGGACATGAAGCAGGTCATGCGGTTCTTCGCCGCCGAAGTGATGCCCGCGTTCCTCCGGAGGGTCACATGATCCACAGCCTGTCCCTGTCGGACGTCCTCGCCGACCACGCCCGCAGCCGCCCGGGGGTCACCGCGGTGGTGGACGGCGCGACGCGGCTGACGTACCCGGAGCTCGACGCCCGCGTGACCCGCCTGGCCGGTGCCCTGGCAGGGCTGGGGGTCGGCGGCGGCGACCGGGTGCTCTGGCTGGGCCGCAACTCCTGCGCGGTGCTGGAGCTGCTGCTGGCCTGCTCGCGGCTGGGAGCGGTGTGCTGCCCGGCCAACTGGCGGCAGTCGGAGGACGAGCTGCGGTTCGTGCTGGCCGACCTGACCCCGTCGGTCGTCGTCTGGGAGCCGTCGGACACGACGGACGCGTTGCGCGGCTCGGGGCAGGGCGTGTGGGTGCGGGCGGGCGACGCGTACGAGCGGCTGATCGCCGACGCGAGCCCCCGGGAGTTCCCGCAGGTGGCGGACGCCGAGCCGGTGCTGGCGCTTTACACCGCCGCGTTCGGCGGCCGGCCGTGCGCCGCCCTGCTCGGCAGCGCCGCGCTCGTCGCCCACGCCACCTCGCTGCTCGTCGTCCGGCAGATGGAGCCGGGCTTCACCTTCCTCAACAGCGGCCCGCTCTACCACGTGGGCACGATGATGTTCTGCCTGGCGACCTTCCAGATCGGCGGCACTAACGTCTTCATCCCCGCGTTCGACCCCGAGGAGGTCTGCCGGCTGGTCGACGCCGAGCGGGTGACGCAGGCGTTCCTGTTCGGGCCGATGATCGACGCCGTCACGAAGGCGAACGCGGACGGCGCGTACGACCTGTCGTCGCTGCGGTTCGTCGCCCACTCGGCCGAGTGGGACGACATGATCACCGTGGACGGCTCGCCCTGGTGCCGGTCGAAGATGGGTGGCTACGGGCAGACGGAGGTGGGCGGGATGCTGACGTTCCTGGGGCTGGCGG
>NZ_JAAAHR010000273.1:0-7257 GCF_009908215.1 Nonomuraea sp. K271
CTCCCAGCCCGTTCCCTCGCAATCCGCGCCTTCGCAGCCCGTTCCCTCCCAGCCTGGGCCGGAGCAGAGCGGGCCCGCGCAGGGCGGCGGCGTGAGCACCGCGCCGGCCGGCAACCCCGCCTCCCTGCGGACGCTCGTCGTGGGCACGGACATCCAGCCCGGCACCTACCGGACGTCCGGTCCGGCGGGCGGGTTCAGCAGGTGTTACTGGGCCCGTCTGAGCAGCACGGACGGCGACGTGATCGCGACCGGCATGCCGGCGGACGCCGCCACGGTCACCATCGAGGCCACGGACAAGGCGTTCCAGACCGGCGGGTGCGCGGAGTGGACCGCTTCATGACGCTTTTATGCGTCAAAGTCTGGACAACAGAGCAGAAACGCGCAATTCTGGCGGGCAATGGAAGGGAGGTATGCCTGAGCGTGCTGGCGTGACGCCCTACGGTTATGGGCCACGCCACTCCGGTGTCCCTGGCCCGGACACGCAGTGGAGAGTGCGGAACAGCGCGCATCGCCACTTGTCCCGAACTGTGTCGTTCGCGAGGAGTGTCCATGCGTTTTCCCGCCCTGATGTCCACCGCCCTGGCCAATCTGCCGGCCATCCTGCCGGCCACGCTGCCGGCCATCCTGTCCGTCCCCGCCGCCGCATCGACCTCGGCCTCTCCGGCCGCCGTCGCGGCCGCGCCCATCCTGCCCGAGCCGGTCCCGCGCGACGGCTGCTGGCACCCCGTGCTGAAGAAGAAGTACGAGCTCGACGCCTACCGCGTACCCTGCCGTGGCGCGTGACTTCGACCTGCTGGTCGTGGGTGACGCCAACCCCGACGTGGTGCTCTCCGGGGCGCCGCGCGGTCTGGCGTACGGCCAGCGCGAGCAACTCGTCTCCGGCGGCGACCTGGTCCTCGGCGGATCCGGCGCCATCACCGCGTGCGGAGCGGCCAGGCTGGGCCTGCGCACCGCGTTCGCCGGCCGCGTGGGCGACGACGCGGCCGGGCGCTTCGTCCTCGACGTCATGGCCGGGCGCGGGGTGGACGTCTCCCACTGCGTGGTCGGTCCCCGGCCGACCGCCATGACCGTCGTCCTGGCCGACGGGGCGGACCGGGCCATCCTCACCTCCCCCGGCTGCCTGCCGGACCTGACCGTGGACGACGTCCCGCGCGGCCTGGCCAGGCATGTGCACGTGTCGTCCTATTACCTGCAACCCGCGCTGGCGGCCGGTCTGCCCGGCTTCCTGGCGGGGGAGCGGCGGGCCGGCGCCACCACCTCCCTGGACACCAACGACGACCCGGCCGGCGCGTGGGACGGCGTCGCCGGCGTGCTGGGCGAGGTGGACGTCTTCCTGCCCAACGCCGCCGAGGCCCTGTCCGTCGCCGCCCGCCTGCCCCAGCCTCCCGGCTCGTCCGCAGCCGCCGGACCGCCGGGTGGGCACCCTGAGGGCGTCGAGGCCGCCGCGGCGCGGCTGGGCGCGCTCGGGCCCGTCGTGGTCGTCAAGAACGGTGGCGACGGAGCGCTGGCATGGGAGTGGGGGAGCCTGACCCGGGCACCCGCCGTGCCCGTGGAGCCGGTCGACACCGTCGGCGCCGGCGACAGCTTCAACGCCGGCTTCCTCGCCGCCCGCCTGCGCGGGATGAGCCTGCCCGAATGCCTGCGGGCGGCCGTGACCTGCGGCTCCCTCTCGACCCAGGCGGCCGGGGGCACCGCCGCCCAACCCACGTGGAAAGAGCTATGAAGATCGTCTTCCTCGGCGCAGGCAGCGTCGAGTTCACCCAGGGCCTACTGGCGGACCTGGTCGCCTTCCCCGATCTGGGGGAGTTCGAGGTGGCGCTGCACGACATCCACCCCGAGCGGCTCGACACCGCCGAGGCCGCCGCCCGCGTCATCGCCGCCGGCCGCCCCGTCAAGATCACCGCCCACCTCGGCCTGCGGGAGGCGCTCGAAGGCGCCGACTTCGCGATCAACATGATCCAGGTCGGCATGATCGACGCCACCCGCGTCGACTTCGAGGTGCCCGCCCGCCACGGCCTGCGCCAGACCATCGCCGACACCATCGGCGTGGGCGGCATCTTCCGCGCCCTGCGCACCTTCCCCGCGCTGGAGCGGATCGGGCAGGCCATGGCGGAGGTCTGTCCCGACGCCTGGCTGCTCAACTACACCAACCCGATGGCCATGAACGTGTGGTACCTGGCCGCCGCCACCCCCGTGCGCAACGTGGTGGGGCTGTGCCACTCCATCTACTGGACGGCCCACGACCTGGCCGAACTCGTGGGGGTGCCGTACGAGGAGGTGTCCTACCTCGCGGCGGGCGTCAACCACCAGTCGTGGATGTTGCGGTTCGAGTCGGGCGGCGAGGACCTGTACCCGCGGCTGGACGAGGCCATCGCCCGCGACCCCGGCATGCTGCGCCGCGTCCGCGTCGACATGTACCGCAGGCTCGGCCACTACCCGACGGAGACCAGCGAGCACTCGGCCGAGTACGTTCCCTGGTACCTGCACGACGAGGCCGAGATCGAGCGCCTGCGCATCCCCGTCGGCGCCTACGTCGGCATCAGCGAGGAGAACGTACGCCAGTACGAGGCCACCCGCGACGCGCTCAGAGCGGGCCGGCCGATCACCGTGGAGGGGACCATGGAATACGCCCCGCAGATCATCCACAGCATCGCCACCGGAACCACCCGTACCGTCTACGGCAACGTCCAGAACAGGGGCCTGGTCGGCAACCTGCCGGCGGACTGCGTGGTCGAGGTGCCGTGCGTCGCCGACGCGCTCGGCGTGCGTCCCCTCGCGGTCGGCGACCTGCCCGCCCAGTGCGCGGCGCTCAACCGCGCCTACGTCAACGTCAACGAGCTCACCGTGCGCGCCGTCACCGAGGGCCGCCGCGACCACGTGCGGCACGCCATGATGGCCGACCCGAACACGGCCGCCAGCCTCACCGTCGAGCGGATCGACGCTCTGTGCGAGGCGCTCTTCGAGGCCCACGGCGAGCTGCTCCCCGCATCGCTCAGGAGGCGGTCATGAAGGTTCACGGCGCGGTGGCGCTGCTCCTCGTCACGGGACTGCTGGCCGGCTGCGGCTCGTCCTCCTCGGACGAGGTCGGCGGGCCGGTCGAGCTCACCTGGTGGCACGGCCAGGTCGAGACCCAGGCCAAGGTCATCGAGGAACTGGCGGCCGACTACAACAAGTCCCACCCGGACGTGAAGATCACCCCCGCGGTCGGCACCACGAACGTGGACGACATGCTGCAGAAGGTCCAGGCGGTGCTGGCCGGAGGCAAGGCGCCGGACATCGCCTACATGTACGGCACCTGGATGCCGCACCTGGCCAGGAATCCCAAGGTGTACGACCTGACCGCCACCGTGAAGGCGCCGGAGTTCGGCTGGGACGACTTCTGGCCGTCGGAGCGGGCCGTGTCGGAGGTGAACGGCAAGGTCGTCGGCGTGCCCGCCGTGGTCGACAACCTGGGCGTCATCTACAACAAGAAGTTGTTCGCCGCGGCCGGCCTCGACTACCCGGACAAGGACTGGACCTGGGACGACTTCCGGACGGCGGCCAAGCAGCTGACCAAGGACGGCGTGTACGGCACCGCCTACCCCGTCACCGGCACCGAGGACACCGTCTGGCGGTTCTGGCCGATGATCTGGCAGCAGGGCGGCGCCATCGTGACGCCCGACGGCAAGAAGTCGGCGTTCAACACCCCGCAGGCGGCGCAGGCGCTCGGTCTGTGGAGCGCCATGGCCCGCCAGGACAAGTCCGTCTACCTCGACCAGAACGGCGAGAAGTTCCTGCCGCTGTTCCAGAGCGGCAAGGTCGGCATGATCATCGCCGGCCCGTGGGCGCTGCTCGACATCATCGACCACAAGGTCGACTACGGCGTGCAGGTGCTGCCCGGCTACAACGGCAACCACGAGACCATCGCCGGGCCGGACAACTGGGTCGTCTTCGACAACGGCTCGCGCAGGGCGAAGGCATCCGCCGACTTCCTCACCTGGCTCACCCGCCCCGAGCAGGACGCTCGGTGGACGCTCGGCCTGGGGAACCTGCCGATCCGCAAGGCCACGACCGAGCTGCCGGCGTACGAGAAGTTCATCAAGGACATCCCCGACATGGACGTGTTCACCGCGAACCTCGACAACGCCAAGCAGGCCAGGCCGCACGTGCCCGTGTACCCGGAGTTCTCCGAGAAGGTCGGCAACGCGATCAGCGAGGCTCTCGTCGGCGGCAGGCCCCCGCAGGAGGCGCTGGCCACGGCCGCCACCGAGGCCGACACGGTGCTCGGGCGGGCCCGATGACGGTGTTCGCCGCGCAGGTGAGCGGGCGGCGCCGGGCGCGCCGCCTGCTGCCCGACCTGACCGGGTGGGGCTTCGTCCTGCCCGCCACGCTGGTGATCGTCGGGTTGAGCCTGTTCCCCGCGGTGTGGGCGCTGCTGCTCTCGCTGCGGGACGGCGACCTGCTCACCGGCGGCGAGTACGTCGGCCTGCAGAACTACCGCGACATGCTCGGCGACACCGAGCTGGCCGCGGCGGCCGGGCACACGGCGCTCTACACGGTGCTGTTCGTGCCCGGCTCGGTGGTGCTCGGGCTCGCGCTCGCGCTGGCGCTGAACCTGAAGATCCGGCTCATCGGCTTCTACCGCACCTGCTTCTTCGTCCCGTACGTCGTCTCGGCCGCCGCCACCGGCATCCTCGCGAACTTCGTGTTCGACCCGGACTTCGGCATCGTCAACGCCGGGCTGAAGGCCCTCGGCCTGCCCGCGACGGGCTTCCTGCAGGACCCGGGACAGGCCATGCTCACGCTCGTCGTGATCTCGATCTGGGGCGGCGTCGGGATGCCCGCCGTGGTCTACCTCGCCGCGCTCCAGGACATCCCACGCGAACTGGTCGAGGCGGCCAGGGTCGACGGCGGCGTGGGCCGGCACGTGCTGCGCCACGTCGTGCTGCCACAACTGCGGCCGGCGACCGTCTTCCTGCTGATCTGGCAGACGATCACCGCGCTGCAGTTGTTCGACCTCGTCTACACCACGACGAAGGGACAGCCGCTCGACTCCACCACGACGATCGTGTTCTACCTCTACCGGCAGGCCTTCCAGCTGTTCCACTCCGGCTACGGCACGGCCATCGCCTACGTCCTGTTCCTCGTGACGCTCGCGATCTCGGGCGCCGTCCTGTGGAGGAGTGCGCGATGAGACGGCGCCACCTCGCCCACCTGTTCCTGATGCCGGCCGCGCTGCTGTTCGTGGCGCCGCTGGCCTGGATGGTGCTGACCGCCTTCATGCCGGACAGCGACATCAACACCTACCCGCCCAAGCTCTGGCCGGAGCACTTCACCACGGCCGGGTTCGCCCGCATCTTCACCGAGGACGACTATCCGCTGTGGCTGGCCAACACGGTGATCGTGGCCGTGGCGGCCGTCGCCGGGCACGTGGTGCTCTGCTCGCTGGCCGGCTACGGCTTCGCGAGGCTCAGCTTCCGCGGCCGCGGGCTCACCTTCGGCGCGCTCATGGCGACCATCATGGTGCCGACGCAGGTGCTGATGATCCCCACGTTCCTGCTGTTCAAGAACATGGGCCTCATCGACACCCTCGGCGCGGCCATCGTCCCGTGGCTGGCGTCGGCGTTCGGCGTGTTCCTCATGCGGCAGTTCTTCCTGTCGCTGCCCAAGGAACTGGAGGAGGCCGCGACCATCGACGGCTGCTCCCGGCTCGGCGTGTTCTTCCGGGTGGTGCTGCCGCTGGCCCGGCCCGCGCTGGCCACCCTCGTCGTGTTCACGCTGCTCGGCGCCTGGAACGACCTGCTGTGGCCCCTGATCGCCATCTCCTCGGAGGAGAGTTACACACTGCAGCTCGGCCTGGCCACGTTCTCCGGGGCCCGGCACACCGAATGGTCGGCCCTCATGGCCGGCAACGTCGTCGCCGTGCTGCCGCTGGTCGCCGCCTTCGTGCTGGCGCAGCGCCACTTCGTGGCCACCATGAGCTTCAGCGGTCTCAAAGCCTGAACATGGGAGGTTTGCACTGGTAGGGCGTGCGTAGGAGGATGCGCACAGCCCACCCAAGGAGGAAGCCATGTCGGTGTTGAAGAGCCTTGTCGACAGTGTGCGCGGCGGCGCGATAGAGGTGGTCGACCTCACCGCGCCCCTGTCGTCCCAGACGCCGATCCTCCAGTTGCCCGAGCCGTTCAGCAACACCATCAGGTTCTCCCTCGAGGAGATCAGCAACTACGACGACCGCGGCCCCGCCTGGTACTGGAACGACATTCACACGGGCGAGCACACCGGCACGCATTTCGACGCCCCCGTGCACTGGGTCACCGGTCGCGACGGCGAGGACGTCTCGCAGGTGCCGCCGCGGAGCCTGATCGCGCCCGCCGTCGTGCTCGACTTCGCCGACGAGGCGGCGCAGGATCCCGACTTTCTGCTGCGGATCGACCACGTCGAGGAATGGCGGCGCGCCAACGGGCCGCTGCCCGACGGCGGCTGGCTGCTCTATCGCACCGGCTGGGACACCCGCTCCGGCGACCAGGACGACTTCCTGAACGGCTCCCACACGCCCGGCATCTCCGTGGAGTGCGCCGAGTGGCTGGCCGCCGAGACGCCGATCGTGGGCCTCGGCGTCGAGACCGTCGGCACCGACGCCGGCGCCGCCCACTCCTTCACCCCGCCCTTCCCCTGCCACTCCTTCCTGCTCGGCGCCGGCAAATACGGGCTCACCCAGCTGCGCAACCTCGACCGCCTGCCCGCGACCGGAGCCGTGGTGCTCGCACCGCCGCTGCCCATCGTGGGCGGCTCCGGCAGCCCGGTGCGCGTGCTCGCCCTGGTGGAACGTTGACCGTCGCCGAGGCCGTGGGCCGGGCCCTGGCCGCCTGCGGGGTCGAGACCGCCTTCGGGGTGGTCGGCAGCGGCAACTTCCACGTCACCAACGCCCTCGTGGCCCACGGCGTGCGTTTCGTCGCCGCCCGCCACGAGGGCGGGGCCGCCACCATGGCCGACGCGTACGCGCGGACGAGCGGGCGCGTCGCGGTGGTGTCCGTGCACCAGGGGCCCGGCCTGACGAACGCGACGACCGGCATCGCCGAGGCGGCCAAGAGCCGCACGCCGCTCATCGTGCTCGCCGGGGAGGCCACCGACGTGCGCTCCAACTTCCACATCGACCAGGAGGCGCTCGCCACGGCGGTGGGTGCGGTGCCGATGCGGGTCACCTCGGCGCGCGACGCGGTGGCCCAGGTCGCCGAGGCCTTCCGGGTGGCGGTGGGGGAGCGGCGCACGGTCCTGCTG
>NZ_JAAAHR010000274.1:0-7107 GCF_009908215.1 Nonomuraea sp. K271
CTGGCCACCAGCCCCCGCCGCAGGACCAGCAGCAGAACTGGCAGCCGCCCACCGGGCCCCGTCAGGCCGGCGACCAGCAGCGCAAGCCGTTCCCCATCGGCCTGGTGGCCAGCGTGACCGCCGTCGTGCTGCTGTCGGGCCTCGGGCTGTGGGGCGCGAGCCACTACTCCGCCAACGTGTCGTTCTCGCCGATCGCCGCGGCGAGCGACGAGCCGGCGCCGGGCGAGGTGTCCTCCTCCGCGGGGTCCGCGTCCGTCGTGCCCACCCAGCCGCGGGCCGAGGTGACCGCGCCCTGGGCCACCTCGACGCCGAGCCCCGATGAGAACGGCGTGGGCCCGATGACCCTCCCGACCGACGCCACGACCGCGGCCCCGACGGAGGTCCCGGTGCTCACGAGCGTGCCGACGCCGCCGCAGGTCACCACGCAGCCGGTGCCCGTCCCCACGGTCACGACCGCCGCCCCGACGGCCACCACGCCCAGGAAGACGCCGAAGCCGAGGGCCACGGTGACCAGGACCGTCCGCCCGAGCCGTACGGCCACGCCGACCCCGACGCCCAGCAAGTCCGCGACGCAGAAGCCGACCCAGGAGCCCACCCAGGAGCCCACGCCGGAGCCGGAGCCGACCAAGACGAAGGCCCCGACAAAGGCCCCGACGAAGGCCCCGGAGGAGCCGAAGCCCACGAAGTCGAGCGCCAAGCCGGTGGCGAAAAAGAACCCTTACACCGCCACCCAGGTGTGCGGCAGCGGGTACGCAGTGCAGCGCAGCAGCTCGTTCGAGGGCGGCACGACGTACCAGCTGTGGAGCAACAGCGCCGGGCAGAACTGCGTGGTCACCCTCAAGTCCGGCGCCGACGTCGGCAAGTCCACGAAGGTCAGCGCCACGCTGGAGGTCAAGGGCGGCAGCAGCAAGACCGACTCGGGCAACTTCGAATATTACGCGGGCCCGGTCAAGCTGTCCGCCAAGGGCAAATGCGTGCGCTACTCCGGCAGCACCTCCCACGGCAGCACCAGCGCCGACTGGGCCAACTGCGGGTAGCGGACGATCACCCGGCCGCCCGCGCGTGCGGGCGGCCGGAGCTCAGTAGCCGCGGTAACCCTCGCCGGTCTTCATCCCGACGACGCCGGGCACCGCGGACACCGAGCCGTAGCGGTCGATCGCGTAGCGCACGCCCGCGATGATGTTGTCCACCGGGTTGTAGATGTCCTTGTGCCCGGCCAGCGAGTGGGCGTTGAAGGTCGGGTCGATGGTCTGCATCAGGCCCTTCGACGGATGGCCCGCGGAGGCGTTGGAGTCCCACAGGTTGATCGCGTGCGGGTTGCCGCCCGACTCGTGCTGGATGATCATCCAGATGTCGTTGGGGTTCATCTTGTCGACCGGATAGCCGTGCTCGCGCAGGATCTCGATGGCCTGCTCGATCCACTCCTTGACCCGGCCCGTGGGCGCCGGGCCGCCGCCCGCCGGAGGCAGGCCGCTGGGGCCGTACCCGCCGGGCGTCATGGGGCTGCCGCCGGTCCCGCCGGTGGCGCTCTGCGCCGTGTAGCTCTCGGTGCGCTGCCAGTCGAGCTTGTGCCCCGGCCCGGGCGTGAACTCCTGCTCCCCGGCCGGATGAATCTTCGCGAACGTGTTGGTGCGCTCGCTCAGGTACCTGGCGATGTCGTCCTTCGCCCCGGTGACCGCCTCCTTGGCCTCGCGCACCGGCGTGCGCGCCTCCTCGATCGCCTCGGTGACCATGGCGCCGATCTCCCGGTCGAGGTCCGCCTGCTCGGCGTCCGGGTGGTTGTCCCGGTACGTGTTCGCGCGCGTCAGCAGCCGGTCGCAGATGCCGTTCACCCTGCGCTTGGACGACTCCAGCGCGTTGGCGGCGCTGTCCAGTGACGACGCGCAGTCGATCAGCGCGTCATTCAGGTCCTGTCCCGCTTTGCCGTAGTCGCGCATGTACGTCACGAACGCGTCCGCCGAGCCGCCTTCCCAGGCCAGGTCGACCGTGGCCACGGCGGCCCCGAGCGAACCCGTGTTGCCGAGCACCTTGCCGGCGGCCGAGCGCCAGCGCCGGGCGATGCCGCGGATGGACTCCGGGTCGCCGTTCACCTTGTCGGCCATGTTCGCCAGCTGGTTACCGTTGGGCAGGCTGCGGATTCCTTCGGGGGCACTCATCCGGGGTTGTTCGCTCTCCGTACGTTGTCCTGCACCAGGTCGAGCGCTCGTTCGACGCCGCTCACCAAGCTCTTGGCCTTGCCGAACTCGCTGTCGGCCGCCAGCTCCACGTCGCGCACGGCGTCCGCCAGCGCCGACGAGTCGCTCAGCCGGCCGAAGATCGTCGAGTCGGGTCGCTCATGGGGGTAGGCTTCGGCCAGGTCGAGGAACTTGCCGGCGACCGTCCTGGCCGACGTGCGGCAGTCGTCGAGCGCGTCGAAATGGATGTCAAGTCCTGCCATGTCAGTCCTCCGCCGGTGGCCAGATCGCTGTCTGCGTCAGCCGCGCGCCCAGCCGTCTGTCCACGAAGAAGCCACGTCCGGGCGGCTGCGGCTGCGCCCGGACGTTGCCGAACAGGAAACCCTCGTCCTTGCTACCGGAGAGCACCACCGCGGGGCTCGCCAGGTCCTTGACCCGCTGGATCATGGGGTCGAACATCGCCCGGCCGAGGCCGCCCATCGCCCGCGCGAGGATCAGGTGCAGGCCGATGTCGCGGGCCTGCGGCAGCAGCTCGGCCAGCGGCGCCAGCGGGTTGCTCGACGTGGCCACCAGCTCGTAGTCGTCTACCACGATGTAGAGGTCGGAGCCCTTCCACCAGTCGCGCGCCCGCAGCTGGTCGGGCGTCAGGTTCGCCGGCGGGAGCCGCTTGAGCAGCGCGTTGCGCGCGTCGTCGATGAGCTCCTTCGCTGCCGAGGCGGAGGCGGCGTAGCCGATGCGGTTCTCGCTGACGGCGGTGTCGAGCAGTGACCGCCGGTAGTCGATGACGATCAGCATGGCCTCGCTCGGGGTGTTCCTGGCCACGACGTTCTCGGCGATCACCTTCAGCAGGTTCGACTTGCCGCTCTCGGTGTCGCCCACGACGACGAAGTGCGGGTCGGCCTCGAAGTCGAGCAGCACGGGGGAGAGCGTCGCCTCGTCCACGCCGATGGCGATGCGGTTCTTGCCGGTCTCCTCGACTCCGGGCAGCGAGGCGGCGGGCAACATCGAGGGCAGCAGCCTGACCCGCTTCGCGGGCCGGCCGCGCCAGGACTCCCTGACCGCGCGCACCAGGGCATCCACCCCGGCGGACAGGTCCTCGGGGTCCTGCACGCCGTCGATCCGCGGCAGCGCGCTGAGGAAGTGCAGCCCGTCCCTGGTCAACCCGCGCCCTGGCACGCCCTCCGGGACGGCCAGCGACTTCTTCCTGTTGATCTCGGACTCGTACGCGTCGCCGAGCTTCAGTTCGAGCCGGGTGCCGAACAGGTCACGGATGCCGGGCCGGAACTCCGACCACTTGTTGGTCGCGGCGATCACGTGGATGCCGTAGCCGAGCCCGCGCGCCGCCAGGTCGGTGATCATCGGTTCGAGCGCCTCGAAGTCCTGCCTGATCGTCAGCCAGCCGTCCACCACGAGGAAGATGTCGCCCCAGCCGTCGGGTTGCACGGAGCCCTCGGCCAGGCGCCTGCGGTAGGTCGCCATCGAGTCGATGCCCTTCTCGGTGAACTCCCGCTCCCGCTGCTGCAGCACCGACGCGATCTCGGCCACCGTACGGCGTACCCGCTCGCCGTCGAGCCTGCTGGCCACGCCGCCGACGTGCGGCAGCCCCTCCAGCGAGGCCAGCGCGCCGCCGCCGAAGTCGAGGCAGTAGAACTGCACCTCGGCGGGCGTGTGCGTGAGGGCCATGCTGGCGATGAGCGTGCGCAGCGCCGTGCTTTTGCCGCTCTGCGGCCCGCCGGCCACGCCCACGTGTCCCGCAGCGCCGGACAGATCCAGCCAGTACGGGTCCCGCCGCTGCTCGAACGGCCGGTCGATGACACCCGCCACGGCCTGCAACCGGCCACGGCCCGGCCAGCCGGGCGTCGTCAGCCCCAGCTCGGGACTGATCGACAGCGGCGGTAGCAGGTGGGCCAGCGTGGGCGGCTCCTCCAGCGGCGGAAGCCAGATGCGGTGCGCGGGGGGCCCGTGCCCGGCCAGGCGTTCGACGACGATGTCGAGCAGGGTCTCCTGCGAGGAGTTGTCCTCCTCAGGGGCGGGTTCGGCATCCTGCGGCTCGTCGACGAGGGGGACGGGCACGAACTCGGTGCTGTACTCGACGACCTCCCTGATAGGGACCGAGCCGTCGGGCGAGGCCACCTGCCGGCGGTCGGCCTGGTACGGGCCGGACACGTACGCGGCCTTGAACCGCGTCATCCCGGTCGTGTCGAACTTCAGGTAGGCGTTGCCCGGCGCCGACGGCAGCTCGTAGGCGTCGGCGACGCCCAGCACCACGCGGCTCTCCATGGCGGAGAACGTCCGCAGGCCGATCCGGTACGACAGGTGCGTGTCGAGCCCGCGCAGCCGCCCCTCCTCCAGTCGCTGCGAGGCCAGCAGCAGGTGCACGCCCAGCGACCGGCCCAGCCGGCCGATCATGACGAACAGGTCGATGAACTCGGGCTTGGCCGTCAGCAGCTCGCTGAACTCGTCGAGGACCACGAACAGCGTGGGCATCGGCTGCAGGTTTGCGCCCTGCTCGCGGGCGCGTTCGTAGTCGCGCAGGGAGGCGTAGTTGCCGGCCGCGCGCAGCAGCTCCTGCCTGCGGACCATCTCGCCGTGGAGTGCGTCGTGCATGCGGTCGACGAGCGGCAGCTCGTCCTCCAGGTTGGTGATGACCGCGGAGACGTGCGAGAGGCTGTCGAGGCCGAGGAAGGTCGCGCCGCCCTTGAAGTCGACGAGCACGAAGTTGAGGATCTCCGAGGAGTGTGTGACGGCCAGGCCCAGCACCAGCGTGCGCAGCAGCTCCGACTTGCCGGAGCCGGTCGCGCCGATGACCAGGCCGTGCGGCCCCATGCCGCCCTGTGCCGACTCCTTGATGTCCAGCTCGACCAGCCGCCCGTCTGCGCCCAGCCCGATCGGGACGCGCAGCCGGTTCCTGCCCGCGCGCGGCCGCCAGCTGTGTGCGGGATCGAGCCGGGTGGGGTCGCCGACGCCGAGCAGGTCGGTCAGTGTCGTGTTGGTGGCCAGCACGTCCTGCGCCTCGCTGCCGGTGGCCGTGGAGGCCCGCAGCGGGGCGAGCTGGCGGGCCAGCCCTTCGGCCCTGAGGTAGTCGAGCGCGTCGGGGTCGCCGAGCCGGTTGGTGCTCTCCTTGCCCGCATGGTCGATCTTGACCATGTGGAAGCCCTCTTGGTTGATGCGCAGCCGCAGCGTGCTGCGCTCCTCGACCACGCCGGCCGAGTCGGACAGGTCGATGACGGTGACGCCGTCGATGGCGTCCGCGCCGAGCTGCGAGTCCTGCGGCACGTGCCCACCGTCCAGGATGAGCACGTGGTACGGCAGCGCGTCCGGCGACGCCCCTGGCCGGAACCTGGCCCGCTCCTTGAGTTCGCCGCCGAGCAGTTGGTCGAGCTGGGCCAGGTTCTCGGCCATGAGCCTGACCTGGCCCGCGCCGTCGGTCTCGTCGGGATGCAGCGCGTGCGGCAGCCACTTGACCCACTCCCAGTGGCTCATCCACTGCTTGCTCGCGCACACCATGATCCGCATGTCGTCCGGCGAGTGGAACACCACCATCTGCGCCACCATCGCCCTGACCAGGTCACGGACCATCGGGAGGTCGCCGTCGAACTTGATCCTGGCGAACGAGTGCAGCGCCACGGCGACGGGCAGCTGCGAGACCGTCGAGTGCGTGCGGATGAACCTGCGCAGCGCGCCGGCGGTGAGCGCGTCCAGGTCCTCGACCGGTTTGGAGTCCGGCGGGATGAGCTGGACGGCCAGCTTCTGGATGCCGGTGCCCAGGCGTACGGTGCTGAAGTCGTCGTCACGGGGGCGGCGCTCCCACAACCTGGGACCCATGGCGGTCCACCAAAGCGTGTCGGGGGCCGGTCCGCTCCATTCGAGGGCCTCGCGCTGCTGGATGGCGGCCCTGCGCACCTTCTTGCGGATCTGGGCGAGGTAGCGGAAGTAGTCGCGGCGGGCGCCGTTGAGGCGGTTCTTGCGCTCGCCCGCCTGGCGGCCGATCTGCCCGAGGGTCATGCCGACCATGGAGAAGGCGAACAGGCCGCTGGCGACGTACATGATGGGGTTGGCGCGGGTGCCGCCGGCGGTGAACATCAGGCCCATCGCCGCCGCGCCGGCCACCATCGGCAGCCAGGTCAGCACGGCCATCATGCCTTGCGACTGGACCTCGGGGATCTCCGGCGGTGGCTCCAGGAGGATCTCACCACGCGGAGGCTTCGGGCTCGGGCGGCGCTCCGGGCGCCGGACAACGACGATGCTCACCCTTGTGACAGGCCCTTCTGTTCCTGCGGATGTCCCTTCTTACCAGATGCGGCAAACGTCCGAGTTGGGGTCGGAGTCAACTTACGCTGGATATGTTGGTTCCCGTGACATCTCTGGCGGAAATCCCGTTCGCACAACAGGGCGGTCTGCACCAGATACCCGCCCCGCTTCCTCCGTTGTGCCACGTCACCGTGGTCGGGCCGCGCAAGCGGGCCGATCTGGCGCTGCCTGCCGACATCCCGCTGCCGCACGTCCTTCCCGGACTGCTGCGCGCCATGGGAGAGCTGGGCGGTGAGGCCGCCGCCGGTCCGGGCTGGACGCTGCAGCGGCTCGGTGGCGCGCCGTTCGATCTCGGGCAGAGTCTCGGCGCGCTGGGCGTGCTCGACGGAGAGATTCTCTACCTGCGACCGCGCGAGGTGGCGTTGCCGCCCGCGCGCTTCGACGACGTCGCCGACGTGGTGGCCACCGGCGTGCGCGAGGGCAAGGGCAAGTGGGACGGCGCCCACACGCGCATGCTGGGCGGGGGTGTCGCCTGCGGCCTGCTCGCCGCGGGGGCGGCGGTGCTGGCGTTCGGCGGCCTGAACCCGCTGCTCACCGCGATCGTGGCGGGCGCGCTGGCGCTGCTCCTCGTGGGGGTGGGGGTGGCCGTGTCGAGGGCGGTCGGCGACTCCGGGGCCGGCGC
>NZ_JAAAHR010000275.1:0-7044 GCF_009908215.1 Nonomuraea sp. K271
GGGCAGGGCGGCGGGCAGGGTCTCGGTCCCCGCGCCAGGATCGAGACCACCCTGGCCGTACGCCGCGCCGCCCGCGTCTGGCCCTGCCTGGAACACCTGCTCGGCAACGCCGTCCCCGACCAGCTCACCCTCTCCGACGGCGACGTCGACGACCTGCTCGCCGGAGCCGCCGACCGCCTGGCCGCCGCCGGCGTCGAGGTGCACTGGCCCAAGTCCCTCGTACGCGGCCTGAGCGCCCGCGCCGTCATCGGCGAGCGCGACGGCGCGCCCTCCGACCTGCCCTCGTTCCTTGGCGGCCGGCAGCTGACCAGCTTCGACTGGCAGCTCGCCCTCGGCGGTGAGCCCCTGACCGCGGCCGAGATGGACCGGCTCGCCGAGGCCCACCGCCCCGTCGTACGGCTGCGCGACCAGTGGGTGCTCATCGACCCCGACCTGGCCCGCAAGGCCCGCCGGCCCGACCTCAAAGCCCTGACCGGGCTCGAAGCGCTCAGCGCCGCGCTGACCGGGACGGCCGAGGTCGACGGCGAGCAGATCGAGGCCGAGCCCACCGCTTGGCTGCGCGAGCTGCGCGAACGCCTCACCGAACCCGCCGACGCCGGCCCGCCGTCCGGGCTGGCCGCCACCTTGCGCGACTACCAGCTGGCCGGGCTGCGCTGGCTGGCCAGGATGACCTCGCTCGGCCTCGGCGGGTGCCTGGCCGACGACATGGGCCTGGGCAAGACGATCACTCTGATCGCCCTGCACCTGCACAGAACCGGCACCGGCCCGACCCTCGTGGTCTGCCCGGCCTCCCTGCTGGGCAACTGGGAGCGCGAGATCACCAGGTTCGCTCCCGGCGTGCCCGTGCGCCGCTACCACGGCGCCGCCCGCACGCCGGCCGACGAGGGGTTCGTGCTGACCACGTACGCCACCATGCGCCTGGACGCGGCCCGCCTGGCCGCCCACCCGTGGGGGCTGCTGGTGGCCGACGAGGCCCAGCACGTCAAGAATCCAGCGTCCGGCACCGCCCAGGCCCTGCGCGAGATCCCCGCCGGCGCCCGCGTCGCGCTGACCGGCACACCCGTGGAGAACAACCTGTCGGAGTTGTGGGCCATCCTCGACTGGACCACCCCAGGGCTGCTCGGCCCGTTGAGCAGATTCAGGGCGCGATGGGCCAAACTTGTCGAGTCCGGCGACCGTGAGGCGGCCGACCGCCTGGCGCGGCTGGTCGGCCCGTTCCTGCTGCGCCGCCGCAAGAGCGACCCCGGCATCGCGCCCGAGCTGCCGCCCAAGACCGAGACCGACCGGCCTGTCCCGCTCACCTCAGAGCAGGCCGGCCTGTACGAAGCCGCCGTACGCGAGATCATGACCCAGATCAGGGACGCCCACGGCATGGCCAGGCGCGGCCTCATCGTCAAGCTGCTCACCGGGCTCAAGCAGATCTGCAACCACCCCGCCCACTACCTGCACGAGAACGACCCCCGCCTGCCCGGCCGCTCCGGCAAGCTGGAACTGCTGGACGAGCTCATCGACACCATCACGGCCGAGGACGGCGCCGCGCTCGTCTTCACCCAGTACGTCGCCATGGCCCGCCTGCTGGAACGCCACCTGACCGCGCGCGGCGTGAGCACGCAGCTGCTGCACGGCGGCACCCCCGTCGCCCGCCGCGAGGAGATGGTCCGCCGCTTCCAGGACGGCCGGGCGCCGGTGTTCCTGCTCTCGCTCAAGGCGGCCGGCACCGGGCTCAACCTCACCCGCGCCGACCACGTCATCCACTACGACCGCTGGTGGAACCCCGCCGTCGAGGACCAGGCCACCGACCGCGCCTACCGCATCGGCCAGACCCGACCCGTCCAGGTGCACCGCCTGATCACCGAGGGCACGATCGAGGACCGCATCGCCGGCATGCTCGCCGCCAAACGTTCGCTCGCCGAGGCCGTGCTCGCCTCCGGCGAGGCCGCCTTCACCGAGCTGACCGACGCCGACCTCGCCGCCCTCGTGGAGCTGCGGTGACCGCCGCCCGCGGGTTCCCCGCCTTCGGCCCCCAGCGCGCCGGCGCCCGCTTCGCCACCTCCTGGTGGGGGCGCGCCTGGGTCAAGGCCATGGAGGACACCTCCCTCGACCAGGTCCTGCTGCGCAGGGGTCGCGCGTACGCCAAGAGCGGGCAGCTCGGCCCCATCACCGTCAGCCCCGGCCGCATCGCCGCCGTCGCGGAGAACGACTACGACACCGTCGTACGCGTCGAGCAGCTCACCGACGCCGCATGGGAACGGTTCCTCGACCAGGTGGCCGCCAAGGCCCGCCACATCGCCGCGCTCCTCGACCGCGACATGCCGCACGACCTCGTCGAGGCCGCCCAGGACGCCGCCGTGCCGCTGCTGCCAGCCGTCGGCGACCTGGAGCCTCACTGTTCCTGCCCCGACTGGGGCCACCCGTGCGAGCACGCCGCCGCCCTGTGCTACCAGGCCTCGTGGCTGCTGGACGCCGACCCGTTCGTGCTGCTGCTCATGCGCGGGCGCGGCCAGAACGAGCTGATCGAGGCGCTCCAGCAGCGCGACATCCCCGAGGCCCAGCCCGCGGGCGTGCCGGTCGCCGAGGCGTTCGCGCTGGGCACACCGCCGCTGCCCGGCCCGCCCCCGTACGACGTGGCCTTCACCCCGCCCGCGCTGGAGCCCGGCCCCGGCGGAGACTCCGGCATCGACGTCGCCGCGCTCAGCGTGCTGGCCGCCTCGGCCGCCTCCCGGGCGCGCGAGCTGCTGCTGAGCGGGCGGCTGCCCCGCCACACCGAATACCAGGACCGCGTGCGGCTGGCCGCCGAGCACGGCCTCGGCCTCGGGCTCGACGCCGCCGTACAGGCCTGGAGGTACGGCGGCGCCGACGGCCTGGACGTGCTCGAAACCCCCTGGACGCCGCCCCGCCAGGACCTGGCCAGGGCGCGGGCCCGTCTGGAGGCGGGCTGGGAGGGCGGGGCTCCGCCACCCGTCGAGTCCTGGCGCAACCGCTGGACGCTCGGCAGGCTGCAGCTGCGCTACGGCCGCGACGGCCGGTGGTACCCCTTCACCGAACGCGACGGCGGCTGGTGGCCCGCAGGCCCGCCCGAACGTGACCCGTCGGCCGCCGTCCACGAACGGTGGCAGCCGGACCGATGAGTTCGCGGCCGCCGCGACGGGCAGCCGAAGCACGGGGCCTCCCACACGTTGACCGAGGCCGGATGGAACCGACCACGATCCTGTCCGGCGACGTGCCCGCCCAGGTCACCTTGCTGAAGCGGCGGCCAGGCCGGGAGCTGCAGATCCACGGCAGCGCCCGGCTGACGCAGTCGCTGCCGGCCGCCGGGCTGGTCGACACGCTGCGGCTCCTGATCGCCCCTGCCTTCGGGACCTACGGGACCGGAGCGTAGGGAGGTCATCGTGCATGATGCCGGTGGGCCGGTGTGGCCGGCCGGTTCCGGCCGGCCACGGCGATCGCGTCCGGCGTCAGGCGGTGCCTGCGTTTGGGGATGCCGTAGGTGGGGTGTGAGGTGGCCCATAGTGACATCGTGAGGATGCCGGCCTTGAGGTGCGCGCCTTTGCGGCCGCCCTGGTACGTCGGTTTCGCCCGGCCTTCGTGGTCGACCAGTTGCAGGATCCCGTCGCGCCGTCCGAGGCTGATGTGGTTGTAGTTGTAGACCAGCTTGGTGTGGGCGACCGTGCGGCCGGTCAGGCGTCCCACGATCGCCTCGATGGCCTGCCGGCTGGTGTAGCCGGCCGACGCGCAGGACATCGGCATCGGCCGGCCGTTGTCGCCGATGGCATAGGCGCTGTCGCCGATGGCGTACACGTTCGGGTGCGAGACGGAGCGCATGGTGCGGTCGACGACGGTCCGGCCGGTGTGGGTGGCCTCCAGCCCGGCGGCGGCGGCGATGGCCTTGACCGCGAAGCCGGCCGTCCACACGGTCGCATCAGAGGCCAGGGTGGTGCCGTCGGCGCACCGCACCCGCCTGCCTTCCACGGCTTCGACGCTGGTGTGCTCCCGGACGGTGATGTCCAGCCGGTCGCAGGCCTGGCGCAGGTGGGCGCGGGCCTCGGTGCTGAGCCGGGCGCCCAGTTCGCCGCGGGCGATGAGCATCACCGACAGGCCGGGCCGGGATTCGGCGATCTCGGTGGCCGTTTCGATGCCGGTCAGCCCATCGCCGACGATCAGCACGTTCCCGCCTTCGCCCCGCCTGTCCAGGGTGTCCAGGCGTTCGCGCAGGCGCAGTGCCGAGGGCCGGCCGGCGACGTCGAAGGCGTGTTCGCTCACGCCGGGGACGCCGTGGTCGGCGACGTGGCTGCCGAGCGCGTAGACGAGGGTGTCGTAGCGCAGTTCGCCGCCGCCGCCATCGGTGTCGGCGGTGTCGGTGGTGTCGGCGGTGTCGGCGGTGTCGTCCAGGGTGACGCGCTGGTGTTCGGGGTCGATGGCGGTGACGCGGGCCAGGCGCAGCCGTATGCCGGTGCCGGCGAAGACGTCGGTGAGTTTCGGCGCCTCGATGTCCTGGCCGGCGGCCAGCTGGGGCAGCCGCATGCGCTGCACGAAGTCCGGCACGGCGTTGACCACGGTGATCTCGGTGTCTTTCGGTGACAGCCGGCGGACCAGGTTGCCGGCCGCGTAGGCTCCGGCATAGCCGGCGCCGAGGACGACGATGCGGTGTTTCATGGGTGCTCCTGTCGGTGTGCTGGTTGGTGGTCAGTGGATGCGGCGGTCCCTGGGGGTCACCGAGGCTGTGGCTCGGGGGTGCCGTGCGCCTGTGCGGAGAGGTCCTGCCAGCCGGCCCAGGTCTTGAGCCGGTCGGCGTAGACCTGCTGGAGCATCGGGTAGAAGCCCTGGCCGAAGAGCACGCGCAGGGGCGGCTCGGCTGAGTCGACGATGGCGAGCAGTGCCTGGGCCGCGGCGGCGGGGTCGCCGGCGGGCTGCTTGCGCGCGAACGAGGTGATGCGCCGGCGAAGGCCGTCGTAGATCGGGTCGGGCTCGGCCAGGTGGCCGTTGGCGAGGGGGTCGGGGTTCTTGCCGTCCCGGGTGGCGAAGCCGCCGGGCTCGATGATGGTCACCTTGATGCCGAAGCCGGCGACCTCCTGGGCGAGAGATTCGTTCAGCGCTTCCAGGGCCCATTTGGAGGCGCTGTAGGCGCCGCTGAGCGGCATCGCCATCAGCCCGGCCGCCGAAGACAGCTGGATGATGTGCCCCGCGCCCTGCTCGCGCAGGTAGGGCAGCGCGGCCTGGATCACCCACAGCGCGCCGAACAGGTTGGTCTCGAGCTGGTCGCGCAGGTTCTGTGCGGTCAGTTCCTCGACCGCGCCGACCTGGGCGTAGCCGGCGTTGTTCACGATGACGTCCAGACGGCCGAAGTGCTCGGCTGCCCGCTTGACACCGTCGAAGACGGCTGCCTCACTGGTCACGTCCAGATCCAGCGGAAGCAGCGCCTGACCGTAGCCGGCGACCAGCTCCTCCAGGCTTGCGGCGTTGCGGGCGGTCGCGGCCACCTTGTCGCCGCGCGACAGGGCGGCCTCGACGAACTTGCGGCCCAGGCCGCGAGATGAACCGGTGACGAACCAGACCTTGCTCATGATGGTTTTCCGTTCCTCGTTTTCTGCGGTGGCGGCTATGTGGGGGTCCGCACGCAGCGGCGCCACAGGTGATCGGTCGACAGTGGTGTGCCGCGTACGTCGTTCGCGCGGCTTCCTGACCATGCGGCGCCGCAGCCCCGGACTTTGTGACAGCGCCGTCCTGTGAGGTGCGTCACCGGGCGCGGTTGTCACACCGCGGCGGGCGCCGGCGCCTTGTGCATAGAGCAGGAGCCGCGGGAGCAGGCAGGAGCCAGGCATGAACGAGCACACGCACGCGACGACGGGCACCACCGAGCCGGCGGCTGGGGGCGGGCGGGCGGACCCGGCGACCGAGGCGTTCTTCGCCCACCGCAACCTGCTGTTCACCGTCGCCTACGAGATGCTCGGCTCGGCGGCCGACGCCGAGGACGCGCTGCAGGAAACCTGGCTGCGGTGGATCAAGGTCGATCATGGGCAGGTGTCCGACCCGCGCGCCTACTTGGTGCGGATCGCCACCCGGCGCTCGCTCGACCGGCTGCGCGCCATCCGGCGGCGTAAGGAGGACTACGTCGGTTCCTGGTTGCCTGAGCCGCTGCTCACCGCGCCGGACGTGGCCGAGAACGTCGAGCTCGCCGAGAGCGTCTCGATGGCGCTCATGCTCGTACTGGAGACGCTCTCCCCCACGGAACGCGCCGTCTTCGTACTGCGCGAGGCCTTCAGCATCAGTCACGAGGAGATCGCGGCCGCCGTCGGCAAGAGCTCCGCGGCCGTGCGTCAGATCGCGCACCGCGCCCGCCGGCATGTCGAGGCCCGTCACCCGCGTGAGGTGGTCTCCCCGGAGCAGACCCGGGCGGTGCTGGAGTCGTTCCAGCGCGCAGTGGAAACCAGAGACTTGCAGGGCCTGCTGGACGTGCTCGCCCCGCGCGTGGTCCTGATGAGCGACGGCGGCGGCGTCAAGCAGGCCGCGCCGCAGCCCATCACCGGCGCCGGCAAGGTGGCCCGCATGATCGTCCACGGACTCGGCAAGGCCCGGGTCGCGCTCGCCGGCGAGCCCACCATGGTCAACGGTAACCCGGCACTACTCCTGCGCCTGGACGGCGAGATCGACGGCGTCATGGCGGTCCGGGTCGAGGACGCTCGCATCACCGGCCTCTACTACGTGTGCAACCCCCACAAGCTGACCCGCATCGCATCCGAGACCCCGCTCACCCTGCGATGAACACCGGCAATGAGCCGGCCCGCATTTTCCAAGCGGCACGGACCGGACGGCGGCCCGGCCTAGGCGCGGGACAGTTCGTCAGGCCGGGAAGCCCGCGCCGACAGGGGCCGGTCACGCGTCCGAGGCCGTCACAAGCACCACACACTCCGTCAGATCCAGGCTCTTCGAACTTGATCGGGGTTTGAGGTCTCGCCGGGCGCAGAGGGCTTGAGAGGGCTCGTGACTCCCGGTGATTCTTCTTGTTGTCGAGGCAAGAAGATCACATAGAGAAGCCACGAGCATGGT
>NZ_JAAAHR010000276.1:0-6933 GCF_009908215.1 Nonomuraea sp. K271
CCCCCAACACCCGATCCGCCAACTCCCCATACGACACACAACCGCCACCAGAAATCAGCGCCACCCGATCCGGCTCGGTACGCGCACGAGCGAAGAACCCACCATGCAACACCCCATCCGGCACCCGACCAGCCGTAGCATTCACCCGCGCCCGCACCACCCCCTGACCAACAGGCAGCAGACCAGGCACCTCACCCGACCAATCACCCTCCGCCAACCACTCCAACAACCCCCCATACGCCCCGAACATCGCATCCAACACCCCAGGCGCGAACAACTCCTCCACCGCGTCCCACGCCAGGTGGAGGCCGTGGTCGTACTCGTTGATCTGGTGGTCGAGCCAGACCTGCGGGGTCTGCGTGATCATCCAGCCGGGCTCGCCGAACGCCTCACGCACCTCCGGCACGATCAGCTCGGTCCCCAGGTTGCAGGCGAACACGACCGGCGCGCCGGTGTGCTCCCCGTTGCGGGCCAGGTCTCTGAGCACCTCGACGCCGGAGTACCCGGTGTGCCGGGCGTCGGCGCGGAAGCGGGCCTGAAGAGTCCGGGCGCGCTCGGCGAACGGCTGCGGCTCCGAGAGGTCGGCGGCGACCAGGATCAGGTTCGTGAAGTCGGCGACCAGGTGGGCGACGTCGGGGTGCACGGTGTCGTCCCGGTCGAACAGCGGCAGGTTGAGCAGGAAGCGGGGTTCGCGGCTCCACGCGGCCAGCACCTCGCAGTAGGCGGCGGCGAGCACCATGGCGGGGGTCAGCCCGTGCACGCGGGCCTGCTCCTGGATGCGCTGCCACGCGCCGGTCGACAGCCACCTCTCGCGACGCACGAACCTGGGCCGGGTGATCGTGGCCGGCTCGGTCGCGAGAGGCAGTTGCGGCGCGCCGGGCAGCTCGTCCAGCCGGCCACGCCAGTACTCCTGGTCGCGGGTACGCCGGGCCGCCCGCTCCTCGCCCCTGGCGGCGAGGTAGCGGGGGAACGAACAGGCCGGCGGCGGCATGGGCGTGCCGGGCTCCAGGTAGAGCCGGGCCAGGTCCTTCAGCAGGATCTGCAGGCCGAGCACGTCGGCGACGAGGAAGTCCACCTCGAAGTGCACCCTCGACCGGCCGCCCGGCAGCAGCGACAGCCGCACGTCGAACACCTCGCCGCGGGAGGCGTCGAAGCGGCGGTGCGACAGTTGCTCCCTGACGTGCTCCGCGGCGTCGTCGCCGAGCTGCGACAGGTCGTGCACGGTCAGGCCCGGCCACGGGCTGGTGTCCATGATCTGCTGGGTGCCGTCGTCGTGGAAGACGGCTCTGAGCATCCCGTGGCGGGCGACGAGAGCGCGTACGGCCCGTTCCAGCCGCTCAGGGTCGACGCCGGAGCCGTCGAACTCCAGGTAGGCGTGGCAGCCGACGCCCCCGATGACCTGCCCGTCTCCGCGGCCGATCCAGTAGGCGAGCTGGACGGGAGTGAGCGGGAACGGCGCCGCCTCGTCCACGGCCCGCTCCGGCTCCTGCCGGGGAGCGGCCTCGGCCAGCCGGGAGCGCACCAGCGACCACCAGGCCGCGAGGGTGAACTCCGTCGCCAGCTCGGCGAAGACGATCCGGGCTCCCGCCCGCCGCCACCGTCCCGCCAGCCGCATCGCGCGGAGCGAGTCGAGGCCGAGGCTGATCAGGTCGGCGCCGTCCGTGACCTCGGAGGGGTCGAGGTCCAGCTGGGCCGCGATGTCGGCGCGCATCGATTCCAGGGTCGGTGGCGCGCCGGGGGAACGGCCCGGCCGCGCGGACGGAACAGCCCGTACTTCCTCGACTTTCTCCAACACGAGACAACCCGCCTATCCACTAGTGCCGCTTACGTCGTGCCGGCGGCCGGGCGGGGGTGCCCGGCCGCGCCTCGTCAGGAATTCGTGTCGGCGGCCTGCAGCCTGCGGGCGAGACCGGCCGGGGTGGGCTCCTCGAAGATGTCCTTCAGCTTGAGCCTGATCTGGGTCGCCTTCTTGATCTCCTGCAGCAGCTTGACGGCCAGCAGCGAGTGCCCGCCGAGCGCGAAGAAGTGGCTGTCGGGGCCGAGATCGGTACGGTTCAGCATGGCTTTCCAGAGCGCCACGAGGGAGTCGACCAGCGCGTCCCCGGTGCCGGCCGGGAGGTCGGCCTCCTCTGCGGTGGTCTCGGCGGTGCTGCGCAGCTCCATGGCCAGCTTGCGCAGGGCCGGGTAGTCGACCTTGTCGTTGCCGGTCATCGGGAAGGCGTCCACGGCGACGTACTCCTGCGGGGTGGCCGCGTACGGGAGCGACGCGCTGGCGTGCTCCCACAGCTCGCCGGTGACCTCAGGCCGGCCGGGCGCCACCACGAACGCCCACAACACGGCGTCGGCGCTGGGGTCGCCGACCACCACGACGGCGGCCGCCCGCACGTCCGGGTGCGCCAGCAGCACGCCCTCGACCTCGGCCAGCTCGATGCGGTTGCCGCGCAGCTTGATCTGGCGGTCGAGCCGGCCGAGGATCTCCAGCTTGCCGTCGGAGGTCCACTGGGCCAGGTCGCCCGTGCGGTAGAAGCGGCCGTACACGGGGTGTTCGCCGAACCGTTCCGCGGTCAGCTCCGGCCGGTTGTGGTAGCCGATCGCCACGCCGTCGCCGGCGATGCACAGCTCGCCGCGGGTGCCGACGGGCAGCGGGCGGCCGTCGGGGGCGGCCACGTAGACCTTGGTGTTGGCGATGGGCACGCCCACGTCGACGCGGTCGGCTGCCGGGTCGACGCGTCCGGCGGTCGACCAGATCGTGGTCTCCGTGGGGCCGTACACGTTGTAGAGCTCGCAGCCGGTGGCGGCCAGCCGCTGGGCGAGGACGGCGGGCATCGGCTCGCCGCCGCAGAGCACGCGGCAGCCCGCCAGCTCGCCGGACGCCTGGTCCACGACCAGCCGCCAGGTGGTGGGCGTGGCCTGGGCGATGGTGACGCCGTAGCGCCGCAGCGCTTCGGCGAGCGGCTCGCCCTGCGTGCGGGCGTCGTCCGGCGCGATGGCCAGCCGGGCGTCCGTCGTCAGGGGCAGGAACAGCTCCAGCGCGGAGATGTCGAAGCTGAACGTGGTCAGCCATAGCACGGTGTCGCGCGGTCCCGCCGACAGCTGGTGCGCGAAGTGCGCGATCAGGTTGGCGAGGCTGTAGTGGTCGATCAGGGTGCCCTTGGGGAGCCCTGTCGAGCCGCTGGTGTAGATGAGGTACGCGCAGTCCTCCGGCCTGACGGAGCTGAACGGTGACACCGTCCCGGACACCGGGGTGACCGCGTCGGCGGAGACGAGCGGCAGGACCGTGCGCTCACCGGAGACGGTGATGCCGTCGCCCGCGAGGACCACGGCCGCGCCGGCGTCGTCGAGCTGGTAGTCGAGGCGCTGCTGCGGGTGGTCGGGTTCCAGCGGCAGGTACGCGGCCCCCGCCAGCCACACGCCGAGCGCCGCCGCGGCCAGCTCGGGAGAGCGCCGCGCGAGCAGCGCGACGACGTCTCCCCTGCCCACCCCGGCGGCCTGGAGCGCGTCGCGGGTGGCCTCGGCGGCGGCCCACAACCGGCGCAGGCCGACCTCCCGGTCGCCGTCGACCACGGCCACGACGTCCTCCGGCGGGGCGGCGGACACCTTGCGGGCGATCTTCTCCAGCACGGTCGCGGGCGTCACGGTGTGCTCGGTTGCGTTGGCCATCTCGATGGCGGCGCGGTCCTGGTAGCACCACACGGGGATGTCCGCGAGCGGCAGGTCGGGCTGCTCGGCGAGCGTGACGAGCAGCTCGTCGTAGCGGGCCAGCAGCAGCTCCACGTCGGCCCGGTCGAGCACGTCCACGCAGAACGCGGTCCGGATCTTGATGCTGTCCGGGATGGAGGTGACGAAGAACTCCAGGTCGAACTTGCTGAAGCCGTTCTCGACCACCACCTGCTCGGCGGGCAGGCCACCCAGCGTGAAACCGGCCGTCAGGTCGGCGGGCACGTAGTTGAAGGTGTGCCGGAACAGGTTGTTGCGCCAGCCGTCGCGGGGCACGATCTCCAGCAGGTCGTCCACCGGGTAGTCGGCGTGCGACATGGCCTCCATGAACGCGCGCCGGGTGGTGCGCGCGTGGGTGCGGAACGTGTTCGCCCAGTGAATGCGCGTGCGCAGGGTGAGCACGTTGATGTGGTAGCCGATGCGGGTGGCGGCCTCGGGCGTGCGCACGCTGACGGGCGAGCCGATGGTGAGGTCGGGGCCGGCGCCGTGCGCGGCCAGCAGCACGCCGTACGCGGCCAGCAGGATGACCGACTCGGGCGCCCGCAGCTCGCGCTGCATGCGCCGGGCCGCGTCGCGGGCGGCGGGCGACAGCTCCCAGTTGAGCACGTCGCCCACGAGAGTCGTCTGGGAGGTCTCGGCCTGCTCGCACCACAGGTCGAGGTCGCCGGCGTGGAAGCCGTCCAGCTTGTCGCGCCAGAACGGGCCACTGCGCGGGTCGGCGTCCGGCTCCTCCCAGGCCGGTACGACGTCGCGCGCCGGCGACTCGCCCGCCACGAGCGCGTCGTAGACGGTCACGAGTTCGTTGGTCAGCAGCGCCGTCGACAGCCCGTCGAAGATCGCGTGGTGGACGGCCAGGCAGTAGACCTCGCCCGCGTCCTCCTCCAGCACCGCGGCGCGCACCAGCAGCTCGCCGCCCGGCTCGAACGGCCGCGCGACGAACTCCGTCAGCCACTCGCGCGTGGCGTCCCAGGGGGCCTCCTCGAACCGCAGCACGGCCTGCTCGGCGGGCACGACCTCGCGCACCATGCCCTCCGGCTCGATCCTGAACACCGTGCGCAGGATCTCGTGGCGGTGCAGGACGTGGTTGACCGCTTCCAGCAGGAGGTCGCGTTGCGCCCGGCCGGTCACGCTGAACGCCACCGCCAGGTTGTTCACCCCCGCACCGGGGACGAGCTCCTCCAGCAGCCACAGCGCCTGCTCCTTGCGGGTGGCGCGCTGGCCCAGCATCTGCTCCATGATCATCTCTCCAGCAGCTTGGTGACGGCCCTGGCGATCTCGTCGTCGGTCAGCAACACGTCATGGCCCTTGTCGAACCTGAGCTCCTCGGCCACGACGGCGTCACGACCGGACGCGCGCAGCCCGTTGAGGCCGTTGCGGGGGTTGGACGAGCTCACCGCGGTGGCGCGCTGCCACCCCTCCCAGGGATCCAGGTGGTCGGCGTAGGTGAGGAAGGACAGGAAGGCGCTGAACGTGCCCCACATCTCTTCCGAGTACTCCGGGTCGAGCCCGGCTCTATCGAACGCGCGGTGCCCGACGTCGCGGAACTTCGCGTACAGCTGGGTGGCGTAGCCCTCGACCGTGACGCCCTCCTGCTGAAGGGGACGGTCCATGGCCTCGCGGGTCTCGGCGACGTCCTCCTCGTTGAGGATTGAGGAGAGAATGCCGAAGACCTTGCCGAACTGGAAGTAGATGTTCTCCAGGCTGGTCGGCTCGGGGTCGAAGAGGATCAGCCGGGGCGCCTCACCCTGCTCCTCCTCCAGCAGCTTCACGAGCTCGGCCGCGTAGACGGCGCCGATGCAGTAGCCCATCACCGCGTGAACCTTCCGGCCGCTCGCCTTGAGGGGTTCGAACCACGAACGCACATAGGCGGCGCCGTCGATGTCCGCTCCGGGCGCCACGGCGGGTGGAGAGACGTGCCAGAACGTCCCGTCGTAGTCCATCTTCGCCAGCAAATCGGGAAAACCCGCCTCCGCCCTGCCGGTCTCCGTGAAGTCGACGCAGAGCACGAGGTTCGCCGAGTCGGATTCTTTGAGCGTCGTCCAAGTGGTAACCAGATTCATGATCATTTCCTTTGACTAGGAACTCCCGCCTTCAAGGGCGAGTTGAATCAGGAGGTCGGCGTCCATGCTGTCGATCTCCTCGGTTCTGCCGTTCGTCTCCTCGTTCTCCGGGCCGGCCAGGCGCATGAGGCTGTCCAGCAGCCCGGCCGCACGCAGTCGTTCGATCGGGATGCTCGTCAGGAGCTGGCGCACCTCGGCGTCGCTGCGGGCGTCGGCGGGCTCGGCCGTGCCCGCCGCGACCGCCGGGAAGAGCTGCTCCAGGACGAATCGCGTCAGGTCGTGGGGAGTCGGATAGTCGAAGATGAGCGTGGCGGGCAGGTGCAGTCCGGTGACCGTGTTGAGCTGGTTGCGCAGCTCCACCGCGGTCAGCGAGTCGAAGCCGAGCTCCTGGAACTGGCGCTGCGGCTCGATCGCCGACTCGTCGGCGAACCCGAGCACCGCGGCCACCTGGCCTCTGACGACCTCGGACAGGGTGGCCTCGATCTTGGCCGGTTCCATCGTGGCGAGCCGTTCCGCCAGCCCCTGGCCCGGCCGCGTACGGCGGGGTTTGCTGCGGTTCCTGGCCTTGGTGAACTTCGCCGGGACCAGCACGGGCCGGCCGGAGCGCACGCCGAGGTCGAAGAGCACCAGCCCCTCCTCCGGGGACAGCGGTCTGACCCCTGCGCGCTCCATGCGGCGCAGGTCGGTTTCGTCCAGCTCGCCCGCCATGCCGCTGGTCGTCCAGAGACCCCAGGCCAGCGAGGTGGCCGGTAGGCCGTCCGCCTGGCGCTGGTGGGCCAGGGCGTCGAGGTAGGCGTTGGCCGCGGCGTAGTTGGCCTGGCCCGCGCTGCCGAGCACCCCGGCCAGCGAGGAGAACAACACGAACGCCCTCACGTTGCGGTGCCGGGTGAGCTCGTGCAGGTGGCGGGCGGCGTCGGCCTTGGGCTTGAGTACGGCGTCCAGGCGCTCGGCGCTCTGCGCGGCGATGACGCCGTCGTCCAGGACGCCGGCCGTGTGCACCACGCCCGCCAGCTCGTCCACGCCCTCCAGCAGCGTGGCGAGGGCGTCGCGGTCGGCCACGTCACAGGCCGCCACGGTGATCTCGGCGCCGAGCTCGGACAGCTCGGCGACCAGCTCGGCCGCGCCCGGAGCCTCGGCCCCGCGCCGGCTCACCAGC
>NZ_JAAAHR010000277.1:0-6839 GCF_009908215.1 Nonomuraea sp. K271
CTGCAACGGCGGCCGGAACTCCCCCGACCTCCACCACCACCGGCGGCTTCACGCCTCGGCGGCAAAGTGTCACGAAACCCCCTACCTCCCTTGCCGATCACCGCGCTAACGTCAGACCTCTGATCCATGCCATGGGCACCGCAGTGCCGAAGACGTTCCTTCCAGCCCCCCAACAGAAACCCCTAGGAGGAAGAGCCGTGAGCTCTGGCAAGAAGATCTGGTCGGCGGCCCTGCTCGCCACCGCCATGCTGGCGGTCACCGCGGCCTGCGGAAGCGGCGAGAGCAGCACCGACGGCAAGGTCAAACTGCGCTTCGCCTACTGGGGCAGTGACTCCCGTCGCGAAATGACAGAAGCGGCGATCGCGAAGTTTGAGGAGAAAAACCCAAACATCGACGTCGAAGGCGAAATCTCCGACTTCCCCAGCTACTACGAACGCCTCGCCACCCAAGTCGCCGGCCGCGACGCACCCGACGTCATAACCCTCGAAATCCGCGCCGTACGCGAATACGCGGAACGCGGCGCACTGGCCGACCTCGCCTCTAAGGTCAGCGCCGCCGA
Source organism: Nonomuraea sp. K271 (assembly GCF_009908215.1). Lineage (NCBI taxonomy): Bacteria > Bacillati > Actinomycetota > Actinomycetes > Streptosporangiales > Streptosporangiaceae > Nonomuraea > Nonomuraea sp. K271. Next base: position 560 of record NZ_JAAAHR010000277.1, read on the forward strand.
CATCGACAGCAAAATCCTCGCCACCGGCGTCGTCGACGGAAAACAGTACGCCATCCCCAGCGGCGTCAACTCCTTCACCATGGTCATCAACCCCGCCCTGGTCAAGCGCGCCAAAGCCACACCCCCCGACGACAGCTCATGGACCTGGGAGGACTTCGTCGAGCTCTGCTCCGACGTCACAGCCGGCACCGGCGGCAAAGTCACCGGAACACAACTGTCCTGGAACCCCGCCTACCTCCAGATCTACGCCGCACAAAAGGGCGAACTCCTGTACAACGGCAACAAACTCGGCATCACCCCCCAAACCCTCAAAGACTGGTGGGCCATCACCCAGGACCTGATCAAAACCAAAGGCTCCCCCACCGCCGACAAAAGCTCCGAACTCTACGACGCCGGCATCGAACAGACCCTCATCGGCACCAACACCGGCGCCACCAGCCTGATCTGGACCAACGTCCTCGGCGCAGCCACCAAGGCATCAGGCCAGGAACTCGAACTCGTACGCATGCCCAAGATCGAAGGCGCCCAGACCAGCGGCATGTTCCTGCAACCCGCCATGTTCTACACCGCCTCCGCCAGGTCGGAGAACTCCGCCGAAGCCGCGAAGTTCATCGACTTCATGATCAACGACCCCGAAGTCGGCGGGATCGTCCTCAGCGATCGCGGCCTGCCCGCCAACGCCAAGGTGCTGTCCGCCGTCAGCGACAAACTGCCCGAAGCCGACCAGAAAACCCTGGCGTTCGTGAACGAGGTCCGCGGCGAACTCGCCGACCCGCCCGCCGCCCCACCCAAGGGCTCCAGCGCCATGGAAGGCATCCTCAGGCGATACTCCGAAGAAGTCATCTTCAACCGGATGACCCCCGACGAGGCCGCCCAGAAACTCATCACCGAATCCAACGCCCTGCTCGCCGGCTGACCACCACCGCGCACCCCGCCGACCTCCAGACGGGGTGCGCTCCCTCGTCGTTGAGTTGGGTCTGAAGTGTGAACGGTGAGGTTTTGTCCAAACCCGACGCCTTTACAAAGTAAGGTCAATCTTCAGAGGCGCTGCACGGAGGCATCGGTCAGGCGTTACTTCGTTGGACGGTTCCTCATTGTTGCCGGCCCCCTTGAACCCGCGACCGCCGGCGCGCGTACCTGGACATGGTCTCTCCTCCGGACCCATAGAAAGGTGCGCGAGATGAAGCATCTGCGGATCATCGCGGCATCCAGCCTGACCGCTCTGGGCGTGGGCCTTGCCGTGTTCACCATCTTCGCTCCCGCACCGAGCAGCACCGCGACCGCCCATGACCACCCCACTCGGCCCGTCGCGGACACGCCTCTGCCCGGGGCCAGCCTTGACCGTATCCTCGCCGCGATCAAATGCGACCGCCCGTCGGTTCAGGTCGATGCTTCCGAACTACGCCAGGTGTCCTGCCGGACCGGCGCGGGCCGCTACGTCGTCATGACCTTCACCACGCGAAAGAACCAGGACGCGTGGTACGAAGGAGCGCGGGCCTACGGCGGAACGTATCTCGTAGGCGACCGGTGGACCGTCGTCTCCGACCCGAAGCTCCTTGCCGAGCCCCACGCTCAACTCGGCGGCCGTATCGAGACCCACCATCACTGAACGCCCTGCCTTCAGGCGTGCCACACGATCACCGGACGGTACGTGGCTGGGTCAGTGGGTGGCGCTGAGCTGGTCGAGCAGCAGCGTCAGGCGGGCCTCACCCCGGACAAAAGCGCCTGGAAGCCGTCTTGGAGCGGCTCCCGGGGTGTCGTCCTGGCCGAACGGGAGGTCCACGGCCATCGTGAACATGGCGTCGTACAGCGCGGGGTTCCTCGGCGAACGACATGTAGGCCCTGGCCAGCCCCTCCAGCGCGGTCCGCGGCTCGCCCGTCCTGGTCCGCATGGTCACCGTCGCCACTCTCATCGTGGCGTGACCGAGGCTGCGCGGTGTCCTCAAGGGGCGCGTGCTCATGCCAGCCCGGCGGGGTGACCGCAGAGTCCGAAGGCATTCCGGGATCCCAGCGCAGCTCAAGATGCGTTGGGCGATGGCGTGATCGCGTCCAAGCTTCATTTCCCTCTTGCCATTCCTCCAGAACTGTATCTACTATACACAGTGTCTGAGAGATACAGTTCTCCAGGAAACGGCACGTCGGTGCCAGATGTCGTGATGCCCTGGACGGATTCACGGCCGCCGCAACCTCCTGAGCCACTGAAGAAGGAGCGCGATCATGGGTAAGCTCCGCGTCCACACCTTCTCTCGCGCCGGACGGTTCCGGCACCGGCAAGCGCGTCCACGCCGGGCCGGGATCATGGCCGCCGGCACCACGTTCCGCTACCTCGACGCCCCACGCGCCGAGGCCCTCAAGATCGCCCCGGAGGCGGCGTCCGGTTGTGGGACAGCCATGAAGGCGCTGGAGGAGGCGTACGACATCGAGGCGGTCCCCGCACTTGGCGGCGTCATCCACCTGACGGTCGCCGGCAAGAGCCGCTGACCAGCAACACCGCTTCCGCCGACCGGCCGCTGAACATATGCGGGGTTGCCGCCGGCGCCCTGGGCATGGCCGCCTCCCGGTTCCGGAGACGATCACGCCTTTGTCTTTTGTGGCGGACGACGGGCGTACCAGAAACCGAACCGCGTCGACCCGGCGCGTGCTGAGACAGGAACTCACATGGGAACGATCGGCAGCTCCACGTTCGTCAGCCTGGACGGCGTGGTCAATCACATGGACAAGTGGCACTTCGACTACATCGACGACGAGTCCAACGAGCTGGCGTTGGAGCAGCTCCAGGCCGCGGACGCGATGCTGATGGGCCGCACGACCTACGAGGTGTACGCCGGCGCCTGGCCGGAACGGGACGGCGAGTACGCGGACACGATCAACGCCATGCCCAAGTACGTCGCCTCCACGACCCTCAGCGAGCCGGCGTGGCACAACACCAGCGTGCTCGAGGGCGACCTGATCGAGGCGGTCAAGACGCTGCGTGCCGAGGACACGTCGATCCTGATGCACGGCTACGGTCCGGTGGCCAAGAACCTGCTGCAGGCGGACCTCCTCGACGAGCTCCACCTGTGGGTGCACCCGCACCTGGCCGGAGTCGGCGACGCGGGCGACCTGCTCCTCCACCCCGGCCTCACCAAGAAGCTCGAACTGACCGCGACCCGCACGCTCGGCTCCGGAATCGTCGTCCTCACCCTCCGCAACCCCGACGCCTGACCATCCCGGGCGAAGCCGGGCCGGCGGCCTTCATCACGCCGCGCAATCTCGAACAATAGACCGTCGTGCCCGGCCATCACACGCCCGCCGCTCCTCATCGCAGCAGGGATCCAGCAGGAAGCCAGCAGGGCACCGACTGACACCCCGCCGACCGTGACGGCCTCGCCACGGTCGGCCGGCAGGGCGAAGTCCCCGCGAATGGCCCATCGATGACAACGGGGGTGTCGATTCGGCTTGAGCCCGTTCGTAGCCGAAGTGAGAGACCGGTAACGGCCGGTCGCCACGTACCGGAGGCCCATCATGTCCGTCACCACCACCGGCCAGGAGAGCGTGAGCGCCACCCTCACCTTCGCCGCCCCCGCCGCGAGGGTGTTCGCGGTGCTGGCCGACCCGACGACCCATGCCGCCATCGACGGCACGGGCTGGGTCCAGCAGGCCGCCGACCCGGAGCCGCTGACCGCGGTGGGGCAGATCTTCAGGATGGCCATGCATCACGCGGGCCATCCGGACGGAGACTACGAGACGGTCAATCAGGTCGAGGTGCTCGACCCGCCGCGTGCCATCGGCTGGCTGACGGGATACGAGAAGGACGACGGCCGGCTGGAGTTCGGCGGGTGGCTCTGGCGTTACGACCTGGTGCCGCTCGGCCGGTCCGAGACCGGGGTGACGCTCACCTACGACTGGTCGGCGGTGCCGCAGAGCATCCGGGAGTATCTCCAGTTCCCGCCCTTCGGCCCTGATCATCTGACCGGCTCGCTGCACCACCTGGCCGAGCTTGTCCACGCCAGAGCCGGTCAGTGACGCACTTCCCCCTCTTTCCGCGGCCGATGTCGAATGGCATCGAGCCGGTTCGTCGCCAAAGTAGAGGCCGGCAAAGAGCCGGCCCTCGTACCGGAGGTCCAGCGATGTCCGTCACCACCGCCACTGCCACTGCTTCCACGAAGAACCTGATCGTCGGCGGCCTGGCCGCCACGGCCGCCGCCGCCGCCGCGACCATGGGCGTCGCCGCGTCGGGTCGGCTCGCCGGGATCGGGCTCGCTGTCGGCGGTGCGCCGATCCCGTTGTCGGGGTTCGCCACGCTGACCGCCATCTTCTCCATGCTGGGCCTGGTACTGGCCCTGATCCTGGCCCGCACGACCCGCCGTCCGCGCGTGGCGTTCGTCCGTACCACGATGGTGCTCACCGCGTTGTCCCTGGTGCCCGATGTGCTGGTGGACGCGCCCACGGCCACGAAGGTGCTGCTGATGTTGACGCACGTGGTCGCCGCCGCGATCGTTGTCCCGGTCATCGCCCGCCGCCTGCCTGCCTGACCTTCAGGAGAGCCCATGAAGAAATACCTGCTGGCCGTCCAGTTCGACGAGAGCGCGCCGTGGCCGCAGGAGGAGGAGCTGCAGGCGCAGATGGCCCGGACCGACGAGGTCACCGCCGAGATGCGGCAGGCCGGGTCGTGGGTGTTCGTCGGCGGCCTGCTGGCCTCGCACGCCACCACGGTCGTGCGACCCGGCAACGGCACGACCACGATGACCGACGGCCCCTTCGCGGAGACCAAGGAGCAACTCGGCGGGTTCTGGGTGATCCAGTGCGACGACCTGGACCAGGCGCTGGCCTGGGCCGAGAAGTGCGCGCTGGCGTGCGGGTCCCCGATCGAGGTGCGTCCCTTCGTGGACGCGCAGTGGGGCTGAGCGCGCGGATGGACCTGGACGGCATCTACCGGGCGGAGTACGGCCGGTGCGTGGCCACGCTGACGCGCCTGCTCGGTGACATCGGGCTCGCCGAGGAGGCCGTGCAGGACGCCTTCGCGGTGGCCGTCCAGAAGTGGGACGAGCCACCGCCCAACCCGGGCGGGTGGATCGTGACCACCGCCCGCAACCGGGCCATCGACCGCCTGCGCCGCGAGTCCACCCGCGAGGCCCGCCACGCCCAGGCATCGCTGCTGCACCAAGCCGACGAGCCACAGGAGGTGGGACCGGTGCGCGACGACCAGCTCCGCATGATCTTCACCTGCTGCCACCCGGCGCTGTCACCGCTCGCGCGGACCGCGCTCACGCTGCGCCTGCTCGGCGGGCTGGAGGTGGCGGAGATCGCACGGGCCTACCTGGTGCCGGAGACGGCCGTCTTCCAGCGGATCGTCCGCGCGAAGAAGAAGATCCGCGACGCCGGCATCCCCTATCGGGTGCCGGACGCCGCCGACCTGCCCGACCGGCTGGCATCGGTCCTCACCGTGCTCTACCTGGTCTTCAACGAGGGATACACTTCCACTTCCGGGCAGCTGCTGCGCACGGACCTCTGCCTGGAGGCCGTACGCCTGGCCAGGGAGCTGGCCGGGCTGATGCCCGACGAGCCGGAGGCGATCGGCCTGCTGGCGCTGCTGCTGCTGACGGAAGCCCGCCGGCCCGCGCGGGTGGGGCCTTCGGGCGAGCTTGTGGTCCTCGCCGAGCAGGACCGCTCGTTGTGGAACCGGGAACTGATCGCCGAAGGACACGAGCTGGTCCGCCGTTGCCTGCGCCGTAACCAGCCGGGGCCGTACCAGTTGCAGGCCGCGATCAACGCCGTGCACACCGACGGCCCGGCGACCGACTGGCCGCAGGTGCTGGCGCTCTACGACCAGTTGCTGCACCACGCCCCGACCCCGATCGTGGCGCTGAACCGCGCCGTCGCCGTCGCCGAGGTGCACGGTCCGGCAATCGCACTGGCCGCCGTCGACGGGCTGGACCTGCCGGGCTACCACCTGCTGCCGGCCACCCGCGCCGACCTGCTCACCCGCCTGGGCCGCACGGCTGAGGCCGTCGCCGCGTACGACGAGGCCATCGCCCTGGCCACCAACGACACCGAACGAACCTTCCTCCAGGCGCGACGCGCGCGCATGACCACTGACGACTGAGGCGACGGCCCTGCGCCGGAGGGTGGCTTCCGGCGCAGGGCCGTGCGCAGGGACGTCAGACTTCTTCGACGCTGCTCGGCTCACGCCGGGACAGGTCGATACCGAGCTCCTCCGCGGCGCGGAAGACGTCCTCGTCGGTGTCACGCATCTCGATGGACATGCCGTCGCTGGAGAGCACCTCGACGTTGAGGCACA
>NZ_JAAAHR010000278.1:0-6824 GCF_009908215.1 Nonomuraea sp. K271
CGCCCACCCAGCCCCCGGGGCCGGCCGTGGTCTCCAGCGACACGCCGAGCCTCGGGGCCATGAGGATCATGTAGACGACGGTCAGAACGACGAACGCGTACGTCAGGTAGCGCTGCACCACCATGATCATCGCGTGGCCGTACACGCCGACCGCGATCACCACGACGGCGGCCACGGCGAAGCACACGGCGGTGGCCGTCGTGGGCGGGACGCCGGGCGCGAGCCGGCCCAGGATGGCCGCGCCGCTCTGCGCGGCCAGCGTGACGAGCACGATCTCCCAGCCGACGTTCGACACGTACGACAGCGCCGCCGGCAGCTTGTTGCCCTGGTAGCCGAACGGCGCCCGGCCCAGCGTCATGGTGGGCACGCCCGACCTCGCGCCGGCGATCGCGACCAGGCCGACCAGCAGGAACGACAGCGCGTAGCCGATGGCCCCGGTGATGATCGCGGGCACCACGCCGAGGCCCAGTCCGACGATGTAAACACCGAACGCGACTCCGAACAGCGACAGGTTCGAGCCCGCCCACGGCCAGAAGAGGTCTCTCGGCCGCCCGTGCCGCTCGGCCTCGGGGACCGCGTTGATGCCGTTCTGCTCCACGGCCATCGTGTCCATGATCGGACGTTACTCGCCTTCTGCGTAGAAACGAACCCTTACCGTGGGTATGGGCTGCACGTTTCCTCCGCCGATCCACGGAGAGACATCCGTGATGAGGCCATTCGGGGGTGACAGGCGCAAGCACGCGCTGGCCATCTGCCTCGTCGCGGCGTTCATGAGCGGGCTGGACGTGAGCATCGTCAACGTGGCCGTCCCGTCGATCCGCGATGCGCTGCACGCGTCGGAGGACGGGCTGCAGTGGACGGTGTCGGGGTACGCGCTCGCGTTCGGGCTGCTGCTGGTTCCCGCCGGGCGGCTGGGGGACGCCAGGAGCCGCCGCACGATCTTCATGTGGGGCGTGGCGCTCTTCACCGCCTCCAGCGCGGCATGCGGGCTGGCCTGGGACATGAACGTGCTGATCGCGGCCAGGTTCGTGCAGGGCCTGGCGGCCGGCACGCTCAACCCGCAGGTGTCAGGGCTGATCCAGCAGATGTTCAGAGGGACCGAGCGGGGGCGGGCCTTCGGGGCGCTCGGGGCCACCATCGGCGTGTCCACGGCCGCGGGGCCGCTGATCGGCGGCCTGCTCGTCGGCCTGGCCGGGGCCGACCACGGGTGGCGGTGGGTGTTCCTGGTGAACGTGCCGATCGGCATCGTGCTGCTGCCGCTGGCCTGGCGGGCGCTGCCGGCGCAGCCCGGCAGCGGGCGGCGCGAGAGCATGGACCCGGTGGGCGTGCTGCTGCTCGGCATGGGCGTGGTGGGGCTGCTGCTGCCGTTCATCCAGCGGCACCAGTGGGAGGGAAACACGAAATGGCTGCTCGTCCCCGCCTCGCTGGTGGTGCTGACCGGCTTCGTGCTCTGGGAACGGCGCTATCCGCGCGAGCCGCTGGTGGACCTGTCGTTGTTCCGCAGACGTTCGTACCGGCTGGGCACGGCCATCGCGATGTTCTACTTCGCCGGCTTCACGGGCATCTTCTTCATCTTCACCCTCTACCTTCAGGTCGGGCTGCACTACAGCGCGCTGCTCGCGGGACTCGCGATCACGCCGTTCGCGCTCGGCTCGGCGTCGGCCTCGGTGGTGGGCGGGCGGCTCGTGTCGCGCGCCGGCCGGCGCGTGGTGGCGGTCGGCCTGACGATGGTGATCGCCGGGCTGTGCGCGACGATGCTGGCGACCGCTCTGGTGCCCGGACGCGCGGTGGGCCTGGCGACGGTGCTGCCGCTGCTGCTCGCGGGCATGGGCAGCGGCCTGGTCATCTCGCCCAACCAGGCGATCACGTTGTCGGAGGTGCCGCCCGAGGGCGGGGGGAGCGCGGCCGGAGTGCTGCAGACGGGGCAGCGGCTGGGCTCGGCGATCGGGATCGCCGTGGCGGGCTCCACGTTTTTCGGCGCGCTCGGCCAGGGCTGGGCGACCGCCTTCCGGCACGGCCTGATGGCCGTGCTGATGTCGGTCGTGATCGCCCTGGTGGCCGCCGCCTATGACCTCGTACGCACCCGCCGGGACGCCACGCGCCCGTGATCCTCGCGGCTCATCCGGCCAGGACGCGCGCCTCCGTCTCGGGATCGAGACCGACGGTGGGACGGTCGGGCCGCATGGGCGCCAAACCGCCGATGCTCCGCAGCCAGGCCCACGTGTCGGCGACCGTCTCCTCGACCGGGCGCAACCGCAGCCCGGCCGCCATCGCCTTCGACACGTCGGCTCCGTGCATGAAGCCGTAGAACTCGCCCGGCAGCCAGATCGGCAGGTCGGACCACGGCTCGATGCCCGCCGCGAGAATGCGCTCCTGCGACGTCCAGCGCAGCTCGGCGTCGGACCCGGTCACCTTCACGCACGTCTCCAGGAGCTCCCGCATCGTCGTGAAGTTGGGCGGGCTCACCAGGTTGTAAGGGCCGCCCAGCCCCTGCTCGGCCGCGCGCAGGCACCACAGGGCGAGGTCGCGGGCGTCGATGTACTGGAGCCCGAGATCGACGGGCTCCGGAGCGAGCACCGGCCCGCCACGCGCGATCCTGGTGAGCCACCACGGCAGCCTGCCGACGTTCTCGTAGGGGCCCAGGATGAGCCCCGCCCTGGCCAGCAGCGCCCGGTCGCCGAACGCGGCGACGGCCGCCAGCTCCGCGCCCGCCTTGTTCTTCGCGTAGTCGCCGTCCCCGTCGTCGGGCGAGCCCGCCACCAGCGGCGCGCTCTCGTCGGCACCCGCGGGCACCGGCAGCGTGTGGACGGACCTGCTGGAGACGTAGACGTAGCGGCCCGCACGGCCGGCCAGCAGCGCGGCGGAGTCCCTGACCGCGGACGGCGCCCACGACCACGTGTCGACCACGACGTCCCACTCGCCGCGCTCCAGCGCCGCGAGGCCGCCGGGGGCCGACCGGTCACCGCGCAACGCCGTCACGCCCGGCGCCGGGTCGTGGCTGCCCCGGTTGAACGTCGTGACGTCCCACCCGAGGGACTGTGCCTCCTCGACGACCGCCCGACCCACGAACTCCGTGCCACCCAGTACGAGAAGTCTCATGGTGTCCACCCTGACCGCCGGAGTCCATGGGTGACAGGGGCTCACGCTCTCGGCGGAATCGCCGCGAGCGGAGGCCTGGGACGCTTCTGCACCGTGAGTAATTAGATCTACGTTCATCATGCGCCCAGGAAGGGCATAGCAGCAGATCAGAGTATCTAATAGTGCAATTGCCTTGTGCGGGTAAATGTCACCAATAGTGACATGGAGTACCTGGGATGGTGATGCGGATCTTCCCTCGCTCGATCCGGGCGCGCCTGACCGCGATCGCGACCGCCACAGCGGCGCTGGTCGTCTTCGCCACGTCCACCTTCATGCTCGTCACCGTGCCCGACAACCTGCGCGACGTCGTCCGCGACAGGGTCGAGGTGTCCGTACGAAGGATCGCCAGCGACGCCAGGGCAGGGGAACTCTCCACCGCGCTCCGAGCCCCCGCGCGCGTGCACTTCCTGGAGGTGGTCACGCCCAGCGGCGACGTGCTCGCGTCCACCACCGGCCGCGACGTGCACTGGAAACTCAAGGCGTTCCGGCCCGCCGAACCCGACAAGCTCTACGTCAAGGAGGCGTGGGCGCCCCACGAACGCAACGCCGGGGAGACCCACTTCCTGGTCATGGCCATGTCCGTGCCGACCCCGCACGGCCTGGTCGCCGTCTATGGCGCGTCGTCGCTCACGGACGTCGACCGCGCCATCAAATGGTTCGAGATCCAGACCTTCGTCATCGCCCCGCTGATCCTGGCGAGCGTCATGGGCATCACCTGGCTCGTGGTCGGGTCCGCGCTGCGCCCGGTCGAACGCATCCGTTCCAAGCTTGCCGAGATCACCGGCCAGGACCTCAGCAGGCGCGTACCCGTCCCCGACACGGGAGACGAGATCACCCTCCTGGCCGCCACCACGAACGACACCCTCGACCGCCTCGAACGCTCCGTCGAGACCCAGCGACGCTTCGTCGCCGACGCCTCGCACGAGTTGCGCAGCCCCATCGCGGCCCTGCGCACCCAACTGGAGGTGGCCAACGCCATCCCCGAGGAGACCGACTGGAGCGCCACGGGAGCGCGGGCGCTGGCCGCCGTCGACCGGCTCACCGGCATCATCGACGAACTCCTCATGCTGGCCAGGCTGGACGCCGGCGCGGTCGCGCCCCGCCGCGTCGTGGACATGTGCCGGCTGGCCGCCGAGCAGGTACGCCGCCGCGGGGACGCCAGAGTGGCCATCGTCCCCGACCTGTGCGCGTCGGCCCCCGTCCACGGCTCGCCCGTGCAGCTCGACCGCATCCTGACAAACCTCCTCGACAACGCCACCCGGCACGCCGAGACCAGGATCGACCTGGAGGTGGCGGTGGAGGATGACCGGTGGGTGGTGGTGACCGTGACCGACGACGGCGAGGGCATCGCGCCCGAGGACAGGGAACGAGTCTTCGAACGGTTCACCAGGCTGGACAGCGCCAAGGCCAAGGACCAGAGCGGCAGCGGCCTCGGCCTGCCCCTGTCCAGGGAGATCGCCCTGTCCCACGGTGGCACGCTCACCATCGCCGACCACTCGCCGGGCGCCCGCTTCGTGCTCGTCCTGCCTTCCTACCAGGGCGCCTGAACCCCCTACACTCGCGGCATGAATCTGCGCCGGCTCTCCGACGAGGTCGAATCCGTATCCCAGCGGTACGCGGGGAAGCTGGGCATCGAACGGGACGACATCTGGTTCCTGCTCAAACTGCAGGAGGAGCTCGGCGAACTCACCCAGGCGTTCCTGATGCGCACCGGCCGCGCCAGGACCAAGGGCCACACCGACGACGAACTCGACGCGGCCTTCCGCGCCGAACTGGCCGACGTGCTCTGCCACGTGGTGCTGATGGCCCGCCACCACGGGGTGGACCTGCAGACGGAAATCGACAAAAAGTGGCTCACCCACGACCACTGACACCCCGGGACCGCCGCGGCGACGGGATGGCGGGGTCTCGCCGGGGAAGAACTCGGGCCGTAGGCGGGCCGGCGGGGCGCCGTTGCGGTGGCCGGCAACGTGCGGGTCAGATCGCGTCTTCCTGGAAACACTATGGCCTTCAATGACCCGGACTGAAGCTTCAGCCCCTGTGAGCAGGGCTCCTGTCTGCGACGTTAGGCGGGAGCCCTCCGCCGTGTCCTGCGGCGCTGAGCCCATGCAGGTCTACGGTGAGTCCAGCGGGCCGTAGGCACGCATTGTGGTGATAAGCCCGTGGGGGTTCCTGAAATGTTTTGCTATTGGTTGTTGGTCAACTTGAAGAGGGATCCGGAGGCAGCATCCCATGCAGGTTCTCACGGGCGCTACGAATCTCGGGGATTCGTTCCCATGCCTTCGTCCGCTGGAGTATCTCGCGCGCCCGAGAATTCACGCGTGCCGAACCGATGAAGGGCAGTGCACGGGCAAGGGCCTGCATGTGCTCAGCGGTAAGCGTCGGCCTGCCTGCGCGAATAGCTGTCTGAGCCTGACGGCCTAGGTACTGAGCTTGAAAGAGGAGGGACCATTGCCCCATGGCATGAGCAGCATCGCGAAGAAGCCGATCAGCCTGGTCATACTGACCGAGGTGGCTTAGGCCGATAGCCACATCTCCACCGAGAGCGGCCTCCGCGAACGGGCTCAAACCGCGTGCTTCAAGTGCCCTTTCGAGAGCACTCCTCGCCTCCCCGTCGTGGCCTTTAATGGCAGCTAGCGACCGCCCTAGCCGCATGTGAAGGCTCGATTCCCGGCTGGCCGGTAGATCAGGAATGCGAAGTCCGCGCTGGGCATGCTGGACGGCTCGGGGAGCGTCGCCCCGGTAGAGAGACACGCGACTCAAGGCGTCATAGGCGCGAGCTTGCGCCGCGAAGTGTTGCCCGTGGTGAGCTAGGTCGAGCGCAATCAAGCTCGCATGCTCCGACTGGCCCAGCATGCCAGCGTCGTACAGGGCGATGCTGGCCTGGTACATCAAGTCAGAGGCCGCCGTTTGCACCTGATCACTCAGAGAGACGGCCTGGAGTGTACTCACCTGCCGAATATGCGTAAGAGCACGAGCAGCCAGAGGAAGGCCGCCGAGTTCGTATCGGCCCCGCGCGAGGCTGTCAGCGAGCGCGCGCACATAGTCGGGGTCAAGGTAGGGATTTGAGCTGGCTGCCGAGGGCGCAAACACGACGGACGCGGCGGCTACCAGGAATTCCCTGCGCTCCACAGGTTCCTCCACTGAAGGTGAAAAGCGCACCTCCCAGCCAACTCGCGCAAGCAGCTCCTGCGCTCTAGCCAAGCCCGTGTCGGCGACGCCTCGACAGACCTTTGAGATCCAGGCTTGAGACACCCCAAGTTGATGGGCGAGCTCCGACTGAGTCCAGCCGCGCTGCTCCATGATCGTTCTCAGGGCTTCGGGGAGAGTCCGGACTTCCACTAGCTGAGCGTATAGCGGAGAGGTATTGGCTCAATAGTGAACTTTTCCTTCGAGGAATACCCGCGCTGGTGCGCCGGAAACAGCCGAGAGAACATAGGCGCCCGGCAGTGAGCTGCATCACATACATGAACATGATGCAACACCCCTGTGTGGAGGTCACGATGAACTCGGTAAGTATAGAAGGCGGAAACGGGACGGATCGGCTGCTGACTCCTGACAATGAACCTATTTCAGGCTCCGCATCGAGTGCCCTGGTCACAGCATGATCGCAAGTCCGAGGTTAGCCCCATGACGCAGCAGAGCTCCTGGTAGATGGGTTGATCACCACAACCACGCCCATCACA
>NZ_JAAAHR010000279.1:0-6793 GCF_009908215.1 Nonomuraea sp. K271
GGCGAAGGCGTCGAAGCTGCTGGTCGCACCCGGGATGACGATGCGTTCGAAGGGGCCGGTGTCCACGACGCGGTCGAGCGGGCCGGTGTCGAGGACGATCTCGAGCGGCCCCGTCTCGGCGGGAGCCGGGTCGAAGGCGGGGTCGACCACCGTGCTGTCGGTCGTGTGGCGCGTGAACCCGGGCGTCGTGGTGTGGTGCGGGGAGCCGGATGCCGTGGTGTGGCGTGGGGCGTGCGCGGCGGCGGTGTCCGTCGTACGGAGGTCGGGGGCGTCGGTGGCCAGGTCGAACGGCCGGGTGGCGAGCCGGCGCCGGGGCGCGGTGGCGGCGGAGCGGCGGCGGCGGTGCCCGGCCTTCGAGCGGGTCGGGCGGGAACTCGCCGCGGTCGCGGCGGCCGCGTTCGCCCGCAGCCGGCGGGTCTTGGCCACGGCGAGCAGCGCCAGCGCGGCCACCAGCGCCGAGCCGACCAGCGTCGGCGTCGACACGGCGGGCATCGGGCTGGTGACCGTGGTGTCGACGTGCGTGGGGAGCGGGTCGGCGGTCGCGGCCGTGGTGTCGGCCGTGGACGGCTTGGCGTGCTTGGCCTTCTTGACGGGCTCCTTGCCGGTGGTGCTGTCGGTGGCCTGGGAGGTGGCCTGCCCGGCCTTCTTCGACGGGGCCGGGCTGGGCGCGGTGTCGCGGCCGCCGGAGTGGGGGGCGCGGGCGGGCTCGTCGCGTTCGGCATGCGGGATCATGGCGGACAGCGCCTCGTCCTCGGGAAGTTCGAGCACGCCGACGTCATTGCCGGGCCTGGACGGCTCCTCGGCCCGCTCCTCCGCCTTCTTCTTGGCCTCCTTGGCCTGCTGGGCGACCTCCTCGTCCAGGCGGGCCTTGATCTCCTCCGGGTAGCCGTAGCCGACGACCTTGCTCGTGTCGCGTTCCTTGCGCTTGGCCACGCCGCCGTCGATGTTGCCCTCGATCGTGTGGATCGTGCCGCCCTCGACCCACGTCACGACCCCTACGTGGTCGATCCTGCCGATCTTGTTGGATCCGCTCCAGTCGTAGAAGACGATCGCGCCGGGCTTGGGCTTCTTCCCCCACGCGCCCTGCTCCTTGAACCACCGCGCGTGGGCGACCGTCCAGGCGAACTGGCCGATCCACTCCTCGTAGCCCAGCTTGTGCGCCGCCCAGGACAGCATCATGTCGCACCACGGGGCGGAGCTGTAGTCGGCGTCGAACTCGACGTTCTTGCCGTACCAGGAGCCGAACTTGGTGTACGCGCCGGCCTTCTCCGAGTAGCCGAGCTGGCGCTCTAGCAGCTCGATGAACTTCTGCATCTCTGGCGTCATGGAGGCGTGGGGGAACCTTCCGGGCAAGACCGGTTTCTGTCCACGCAGACCTGGGTACTAGAGCGCCCTGTGACTGGTGTGACGAAACCGGCGGCTTGTCATCTCCTGCGATGAGCGAGGTTACCGTTTGGTAACCCCAGGTCAAGCACGCCCCAAGAGAGAGTCGACTCTTCTTGGGAAAGAACCGCAGGTCAGGATGCTGCCAGAAATGTCCGATCCAGGTGGTTTAAACCCAAAAGATCTACCTTGTGGTGAGATCTTAGTATCCAGCCCCCGTCAGCAGCCCTCCGTCCACCGTGAACTCGCTGCCCGTGCAGTAACTGGCCCGGTCGGACGCCAGGAACGCCACCACGTGCGACACTTCGACCGGCTTGGCGAACCGCTTGATGACCATGGACTTCACGAACGTCTCGGCGTCCACCTCGTTCACCAGGTCGGGGTTCATGACCATCGCGGTGTCGATCGCGCCGGGGTGCACCGAGTTGACCCGGATCTTGTGCCTGGCCAGCTCCCGCGCCGCCGACTTGGTGATCCCGCGCAGCCCGAACTTCGAGGCCGAGTACGCCGACAACCCCTCGGCGCCGATGAAACCCTCGATCGAGGAGATGTTCACGACGGCGCCGCGCCCGGCCGCCTTCATGGGGTCGATCACCGACTTGATCCCCAGCCATGAGCCCTTGAGGTTGACGCCGATCACCTGGTCGAAGTCTGCGGGTGACATCTCGTGAATGCGCCGATATTTCAGAATCCCTGCGTTGTTGACCAGGACGTCGAGCTTGCCGTACAGGTCGGTGGCCAGCGCCACGGCGCGCTCCCACTCCCGCGCGCTCGTCACGTCATGACGTACGTAGACCGCGCCCGTCTCCTCCGCCAGCGCCTTGCCCTCGTCGTCCAGCACGTCCCCGAACACCACCCGCGCGCCCTCCTCCAGAAAGAGCCGTACGTGCGCCGCCCCCATGCCCCGGGCTCCGCCGGTGATCAGCGCGACCTTGCCGTCAAGCAACCCCATGACGTCCTCCTCCGGCGACGGCCGCCGCGGCCGCCTCCATGGAGCGGTAGACGGGGATCCCCGCCGCCGCCGCGATCCGCCTCACTTCGTCCTCGACGCCCCCGGGCGCGCAGTCGCCGTTCCTGGTGACGAGGGTGATCCGGGTGCCCGGCAGCGCGTCCTGGGCCCCCGCGACCGCCCTGGCGTAGGCGTGCAGGGGCTCGGCCGCGTTCCCGTACGTGAAGTAGGCCTGCACGTTCACGTGGGCCACCACGTCCCGGTACGGCCGCCGCCGCGTGATCACGCCGATCACGTCGGCCACGAGCCCGGCCCGCCCTAGCGGCCCGACGGGCACCTCCAGCGGATTGCCCGTCGCGACCACCCCCAGCGTGCGCAACTCGTCGTACGCGTCGTCCGGCAGCGGGTCGAGCCGCACCCCCGCCGCGTCGAACGCGTCGGCGGCCAGCACGCTCGCGCCTCCGCTCGGCCCCACCACCAGCACGCCGTCCCCTGAGGCAGGCCGCGAGCCGTGCGCCTGGAAGTACGCCAGCACCCCGATCAGGTCGTCCTGGCCCGACACCAGCGCGGCGCCCGCCTGCTCGGCCACCGCCTCCCAGATCCGCCGGTCGCTGACCATCCCGCCCGTGTGGGAGGCCGCCGCCCGCTGCCCCTGCCCGCTGCGCCCGCCGACGAGCAGCACCACGGGCAGGTCCGTGGCCCGCAGCGCCTCGTACAGTTCCCGGCCGCCGCGCGGATCCTCCAGGTACAGCCCGACCGCCCGCGTCTCCGGGTCGCCGGACAGCCAGCGCAGCAGCTCGGCCGGGGTCACGTCGGCGGCGTTGCCGACCGTGGCGACCCGGCTGAACGCCAGCCCGCGCCGTTCCCCGACTTTGATCACCTCGCCCGCCAGGCCGCCGCTCTGCGAGATCAGGGCCACGGAACCGGCCGGACCGAGCCCGCCGCCGACGAACGTCTGCCGGCCGCGCGGGCAGTAGACGCCCATGCAGTTGGGCCCGAGCAGCCGCGTGCCCGCCGCCCGCGCCGCCTCGACCAGGTCCCGCTCCAGCTCGTGCCGCCCGGCCTCGCCGAAGCCGCCGCTCATCACCTGCACGAACGGGATGCCGCGCGCCTGCCGTACGACGTCGGCGCACCGCTCGGCCGGCACGGCGACCAGCGCGTAGTCCACCTTGGCCAGCGCGGGGGAGCGTACGGCGGGCACACCTGACACCCCGTCCGCCTCGGGATGCACCGCCACCAGCGGGACGCCCGCGTCGCGGTAGAAGCCGAGGAACAGGTTGCCGAAGCCCGGCCGGGTCGTGGACGCGCCGACGACGGCCACGGCCCTGGGCTCGAAGAGCGGCAGGAAGTCGGCAGGCGGTCTCGCCCGCGCCCGCGCGGGGGCCGCGGCGGGGAGAAGGCGGGCGTCGGCGGCCACGACCCCGGAGGGTCCCACGATGACCGGGTTCAGTTCGAACTCGCCCAGCTCCAGCCGTTCCCACAGCCCGCCGGTGCCCGCGACCGTCACGAGCAACTCGACCACCGCGTCCACGTCCACGGGCGGGCCTCCGCGCCACCCGCGCAGGAGCGCCGTCCCGCGCAGCGAGGCCAGCATGCCCCGGGCGTCCTGCTCCGTGAGCGGGCAGAGCCGCAGCGCCGTGTCGGCCAGCGCCTCCGCCCACACCCCGCCGAGCCCGGCCAGCACCACCGGCCCGAACCCCGGGTCGCGCACCAGGCCCACGATGAGCTCGACCCCGGCCTCCGCCTGCTCCTCGACAAGGAACCCCGCGACCTCCAGCCGTGCCGCCATCGCCTCGGCGGCCGCCGCGAGCTCGCCGTGCCTCAGGCCCAGCACCACGGCCCCGGCCTCCGACTTGTGCACCAGCCCGGGGCCGAACGCCTTCAGCACGAGCGGCGCGGCCAGCTCGCCGGCCGCGCCGAAGTCGCCGTCGCACACCACGACCCCGCGGGGTACCGGAACTCCCGCCTCGCGCAGCAGCGCCTTGACCTCGTGCTCGTACGCGCTCACCCGTACAGCTCGCGGATCTTCCTGCGCAGCAGCTTGCCGGGGCCGCCGGAGGCGTCCTGCGCGTGCGGAAGCTCCGCGGCCACCACGATGTGGTCGGGCCGCTGGTGGGCGGGGAGCGTGTCGGCCAGCGACAGCGTGATCTTGGAGGCGTCCAGCGAGTGCCCGGCGCGCGGCACGACCGCCAGCAGCACCCGCTGCTCCGTCGCGCCCTCCGGCACGCCGACCGCGCCCGCCTCGGCCACGCCGTCGAGGGCGGAGGCCGCCTCCTCGATCACGGCGGGCTGCGTCCAGACGCCGCCCTTGACGATGGCGTCCTCGCGGCGGCCGAGCACGCGCAGCACGCCGTCGGCGGAGAGCGTTCCGAGGTCGCCCCCGACGTACCACTCGCCGCGCAGCACCTCCGCCATGCGCTCCGGCGGGCCGTCGTAGCCCGCCATCCGGTGCGGCCCGGCCAGGTTGATCTCGCCGACCTCGTCGATCACGCGGTGGCCGCGCTGGTTGGTGATCCGTACCGCGTTGCCGGTGCGGGCGCGCCCGGAGGACCCCAGCGGGACCGAGCCGTCGTCCACCCGTCCCATGCACGTGTACGGCGCCTCGGTCTGGCCGTAGTACGAGAACACCGCCGCCTGCGGCAGCCTGGCCCTGATCCGGTCGAGCATCGTCGCGGTCAGCGGCTCCCCGCCCAGCATGATCACCCGGATGGACGACAGGTCGACGTCCTCATGGCCGGGAGAGCCCAGCAGGGCGGCGTAGAACGAGGGGATCTGCGACACGTGCGTGACCCGTTCGCGGGGGACGACGCGCAGGAAGTTCGCCGGGCCCCAGTCCTGCTCCAGCACCAGCCGCATGCCCGCGTAGAGGGCGGGCCCGACGATGGCGGGGAAGCCGATGCCCCAGATGATCGCGCCCGTGCCGAACACCGCGTCGGGCCCGCGCGGCACGTCCAGCCAGATCTGCGCCGTGGCCAGCGACGACGCGTGCGTGTGCACGACGGCCTTCGGCAGCCCCGTCGTCCCCGAGGTGTAGTACAGAGCCAGCGGATCGTCGTGGAACCCGCCGAGCGGCGGCTCGGCGCCCGAACCCGCCGGCGGCTCGCGTACGTCGATCCACGTGGTCACCGCCGGGAGGTCGTCCCTGATCTGTTCGACCACCCCCGCGACCGTCCCGTCGTGGACCAACGCCGTGCACCCCGAGGCGGCCACCACGTCCCGCACCGTCTCCACCGGCCAGTACGGGTTCAGCGCCGCCGTCACCGCCCCGATCTTCGCCTGCGCCAGGTAGACCTCGGCCACCCGCAACGTCTCGTTGAGCAGCACCGCTACCCGCCGTCCCGGCGTGATCCCGGCGGCGATCAGGGCGTTCGCGCGGCGGTTGACGCTCCTGTTGAGCTCGTCGTAGGTGAAGCTCTGCTCTCCGCAGTACGTCAGCGCCACCCTGTCGGGTGTGCGCAGCGCTCCCGCGGTCAGGATCGCGTGGCCGTAGTTGCCGTACGGTGATCGTGCCATGGGGGTGCCTCCACATCAGAGGGCCTGGTCAGAGGGGCGAATAGAGCACGAAGACGTTCCCTGAGGGGTCGCGCAGCACGGCCCGCCTCTCGTGCGGCCCGTCCTCGGCGGCCCGCACCACCTCGGCGCCGCGACCCGTCAGCTCCCGCACGGCCCGCGCCACGTCGTCCACCTTGTACGAGGGCGCGGCCGAGGCGGTGACGTGCTCGGCGGGCCCGGCCAGCGCCACGGTGACCCCGCCCCCGTCGAGCGCCGCGAACCTGTCGCCGTCGCGGAACTTCACCGGCAGCCCGTAGAAGGCGATCGCCTCGTCCAGGTCGGCGACGGGAATCAGCACGTTGCCCAGCTTCACGCGGGTCTCCAATGGGGTAGGTCCTCTATGAACGTCACGCGCACCGGCATGCCGACGCGCACCTCCTCCGGCGCGCACCCCACCACGTGGCCGAACGCCCTCGGGCCTTCCCGCAGGTCCACCCAGGCCGCGACGTACGGCTCGCGGCCCTGGTAGCCGGGGGCGAACGAGCGGTGCACGACCGTGAAGGTGTGCACCACGCCCTCGCCGCAGACCGGTTCGCAGCGGAAGTCCCGGGTGCCGCACCAGGGGCAGGCCGGCTCGGGGAGGTGACTGCGGCGGTCGCAGCCGGTGCAGCGCTGGATGACCAGTTCGCCGTGGGCGGCCGGGTGGGCACACGTGTCACCGCTCATCGCTAGCCAAGCTAGCGCACGCTTGGTTGCCCTACAAGGGCCCCACCGCCCCTGACGGGCGTCGCTGAAGCGTACTGGTCCGGGACGGTGTCAGGGCCCCACCGCGCGGCCGGTCGAGGGTTCCCGCAGGGGTGGTACGGGGTCGCCGACCGTGGTGGGGGCCGCGGGCCGGGGTACGCGGCGGCGTCCGGATCGGGAAGTGCGGTGGCGGAGAGCGCGGTGGCGGAGGGTGTGGTGCCGGAC